>NZ_JAVRCE010000076.1:0-35021 GCF_034530915.1 Nostoc sp. DedQUE09 | reverse complement strand
CTGCTGGGTTTACTCAAAGATAAGAGTGATGATGTGCGTAACTCTGCTGCTAAAGCATTGGGTAACTTGGACAACGCCTCGCCACAGATAGTTGAAGCACTGCTGGGTTTACTCAAAGATAAGAGTGATGATGTGCGTAACTCTGCTGCTAAAGCATTGGGTAACTTGGACAACGCCTCGCCACAGGTAGTTGAAGCACTGCTGGATTTACTCAAAGATAAGAGTGAGAGTGTGCGTGACTCTGCTGTTCTTGCATTGGGCAACTTGGACAACGCCTCGCCACAGGTAGTTGAAGCACTGCTGGATTTACTCGAAAACGAGAGTGATGATGTGCGTAACTCTGCTGCTGAAGTATTGGGTAACTTGGACAACGCCTCGCCACAGATAGTTGAAGCACTGCTGGGTTTACTCAAAGATAAGAGTGATGATGTGCGTAACTCTGCTGCTAAAGTATTGGGTAACTTGGACAACACCTCGCCACAGGTAGTTGAAGCACTGCTGGGTTTACTCAAAGATAAGAGTGATGATGTGCGTGACTCTGCTGTTCTTGCATTGGGCAACTTGGGCAACGCCAACGCCTCGCCCCAGGTAGTTGAAGCATTGCTGAGTTTACTCGAAAACGAGAGTGAAAGTGTGCGTTACTTCGCTGTTCTTACATTGGGCAAGTTGGGCGACGCTTCGCCGCAGGTAGTTGAAGCACTGCTGGGTTTACTCAAAGATAAGAGTGAGAGTGTGCGTTACTTCGCTGTTCTTGCATTGGGCAATTTGGGCAACGCTTCGCCGCAGGTAGTTGAAGCACTGCTGGACTTCATCAAAGATGAGAGTGGAATAATGTCTTACCTTGCTAGTCACACATTGGGTCAGTTAGGCAAAAACTCCAGCAATGTTACTGCTACTGTCGCCAAATGGATTTCACAAAACCAGGATTCACAATATGTAGGTGATGGGATTGATGCGCTGTGGAATTTGATAGTAACAGAAGAATAATTTGTAAATCCTAATCTAAATTAAGTGGGACTATTTTCTTCAACCATCAAACATTACTTCCAATTGCATAGCAACTGAAGGAGCATGGCAATAAAAATTACATTAGACCTCTTGCATAAGTCGAATAGACCTCCTCCCCCCGATATATTGGGGGGAAACTTGAAATCTTGCGCCCTCCCCTTTACAAGGGGAGGGTTGGGGAGAGGTAATTCAAGGATTTTTGCAACAGGTCTATTCAGTTAAAAATCGAAGGTTGTGCGAAGCACACCCACATACTGCGTATCATTGCTGCTGTCGTTTTCCGGGTTGAGAATCACCCAAAAACCAGGAGTTACTGAAATGTTGTCATTTAGGCGATAACGATAAAATGCTTCGATATGGTAAGCGTTGTCTCGCTCTTGACGGACATCACTGTTAGAAACATGGGGTGGTATACCAAAGAGAATTCCTGGCAGATTACCTCTACCACCCACATCGGGAAACGACATCCCAATCGCCCCAAACCAGACATTGGCATTGGCACCATTGTTTACAAATACAGAATCTGTTCCACCCCTACCATTAGAAATATCACTCAAACCAGAACTCTCGGCATTTGCCCAAATATATCCACCCCAAGCGTGGACTTGGAAATTCGGGGAGAAGCGATAGTATCCCTGTGTGCCGACAATATTGTTGGAAGTAGCAATGTTGTTGCCAAAGGGAGCGTTTGACAAGACGCTACCCGTCCCAGCTGCGACATCGACTACTCCAGCAGGGCTATATCCATGAGAGTAAGCAACCCCGATCGCTCCTTGCTTACCATAATAGGCTAAGTGCGCTAGGGCATTGTAGCCGCCATCAAACAACCCGTTGCTCCCCGATGGCACATTGGGAGTGCTTGCTAAATAGCCCAAGGTGAGAACCAAGTCTTTGGTAATATTCCAGTTAGCGGCTGCACCACCGCCACCTCGCCGAAATAAGGGACTGTACGATCCAAAAAGTGAGGGAACCCCATTGCCGTCGTCAGCAATTGTGGGAGGAGTGACGGTGGTGGAAATGTCGGTGTAACCAATGCCTGTAGGCCCAACAACGAAGTTTAGGGATTCACTGACTGGGAAGTAATAACGGATGTGGGGGACAAAAAGTGTATTGTTGCTGTCATAATCGAAATTCAGGCGTGTCATCCCTGTGCCTGTGGCTGCGGCAATTTGGCTTGTACCATTAGCATTCGCAAAGTTGCCAAACTCCAGCCGAACTCGCAATAAATCTTTGCCAGTGAAACTGCTCTCAAAGTTGAGACGACCCCGATTTGCAAAGTAGAGATTGGATTCATCATCTTCACTACCGACTCTATCACCAAAGCTATCACTAATAGCGGTAATAATTTGAGCATTCAACCTAGTAGTTGTGGAAAACTGCTGCGCCTCCAATGTTGCTGTATGTGCCTCTAAGGTATCTACTCGTCCGCGCAGAGTTGTCAGTTCTGCGGCAAAGTCTTGCTGCAACTTTTGCATCACTGCCAAATCTTGCTTATTAACTAAATCGCTAGTAGCTGTGGCAATTAACTCATTAATCCGATCCAAACAAGCATTTAAACCTGCGGCAAACTCATAACGGGTTAAGGCACGGTTGCCGCGATAGGTGGAATTGGGATAACCTGCAATACAACCGTAGCGTTCCACTAACGATTGCAATGCACCAAATGCCCAATCGGTTGGTTGTACATCAGAAAACTGGGAAACAGAAGTGACTTGTCCCTGCAAAGTCCGATTAGCATCTGTTGCATTAGGATCGTCTTCTGGAGGTGCTGCCCAAACTGCTGGAATTGCCAAAAATAAAATAAAAAAGCTAGGAAAAATAGTTTTTAGCATTGATTTATTAATTGAAAATGGTTGAATTATGAGCTTGTAACGAAAGAAGTTATCCTCGAAGCAAAGTATGAGCTAATCAACATTAAAGTTACATATTTTAAGTTGGAGTTTTAGCTCACTTCAAGCAATGTTATGACTTTTTGCTCATTGCTGCTTTTCATAGCGGCTTCTATAATTCTCATTACATTAATTCCGTCTTCGGCAGTAACAGCAATTGGCTGATTACTAACAATAGACTTATATACCGCATCGTAATAATCTAAATAACTGCCCTGTGAACTTTTGACTTTTTCCCAAATTACTTTTGTGTCTTTTTCTGTATGAAGCAAGCCATATTCACTTTCCGGTTCTGTATACCAATCAAGTGTGTTAGGCTTCATACCCGCCACTAAATACTCTTCTTGTTTATCGGCTCTGCTTTTAAGAAAAGAACCTTTAGTGCCATGTATGATGTAGGCAGGTGCAGGTTCACGTACAAGGAAACCTGCTTTTAATTTGACGCGCAGTTTGTCGTAGTATAGTATCAACTCAAAACAATCATCTACCTGCGATCGCAGCCTAGTTATACGGATATCTGCAAAAATAGCATTGGGCATTCCAAATAAATGCAAAGCTTGGTCTATTAAGTGCGGCCCTAAATTGTTTAATGTTCCTGCCCCCGGACTGGGAACTTCAACATGTTGTTTATAACTAAGGATTGGCTTATATTTTTGAAATTGAAATTCTGCTTCAACAATATCACCTAATAAGCCTGCTTGAACAATTTTTTTGACTGTTTGAAAATCACTATCCCACCTCCGGTTTTGATATATAGATAATTTTTTTCCCTGTTTGTGTGCCAATTCTTTGAGGTGTTCTGCTTCTACTACCGTTGTGGTGAATGCTTTTTCTACCACTACATGCTTATCTGCAAGCAATGCCTGTTTAGCATAATCGTAATGGGTATAAGTCGGTGTATTTACTACTACTAAGATTACTTGCTCATCTGCTAGCAATGCTTCCAAAGAAGGATAGCTTTTAACATCAGGATAATGTTCCTGTATCAGCTTTTTGCTTCTTTCCCAAGAACCAGCTAATTTAAATCCGGGATGTAAATCAATAAACGGCGCATGAAATACCATGCCGGATAAACCAGATGAACAAAGAGCCGTATTGATAGTTTCCATCTTTTTAGTGATTGACTGAAGCGAGAGTTTGTATTTAGTTCACCAAATTAATTTTGAGAAGTTCGTAGTGGGTGACTCTAACTTTCATCTAAGCACTAAAGTGCTTACTACAAATGTAATAATTCAGCATTCAGAACTCAAAAGTCATAATTTAAAAAGAATGCAGCATGATTAGTACATTTATGTATCCAATTTTCTCCTAATTCTTTAACTATTTTGAATTATGAATTCTGACTACTAAATTCTTACCTTAATACTTGTGGCAAAATCAAACTTGATGAAGAGTACAAATTACATATCCTCTAACTCAATTCCTTTGGTTTCTTTAATAAAAAAGAGAATGAAAAAGAATGAGGTAGCTGCTGCAACTGTATAGAGTCCATAGGCAGAACCTAGACCGAAATATTGCAGTATCGGAGGAAATGTTGTCGAAATGAGGAAATTAGCAACCCATTGCATAGCAGCAGCAATCGAAAGTGCGCACCATGGATTACAGCAGTGCTAAAACCGAATAAAAACCCGCCGAGGGCAGCGGCACCAGCGATCAAAATTACATAAAACGTGCTGGCTTTACGACGAACAGTAGTAGAAGACATAAGTTTATATATTGGGAATTGGGTATAGAAGGCAGAGGGGCGGAGGGGGAGAGGGGCAGAGGGGAAAGACTTACTGCAACTTCTCCTCTGCTCCCCTGCTCCCCTGCCTTTTGTTCACCGTCTAGAACGTCTGCGTAACCGATCGATCGTTACTGCCAAAATAATTACTAGTCCTTTGACGACTAGTTGCCAGAAGTAAGATAGGTTCAACAAGGTTAAACCGTTGTTGAGAATCGCAATAATCAATGCACCGAGAAGGGTGCCACCAATGGTACCAATACCACCTGTAAAGCTGGTTCCACCTAGAATAACAGCTGCGATCGCATCTAATTCGTACCCCTGACCTATTACGCCGCTGGCACTATAAAGACGGCTAGCACTCATGATTCCTGCTAAACCTGCCAGTAATCCGCTAATACCATAGACGAATAGCAACACCCGATTAACTTTAATCCCTGTTAATCTGGCTGCCCGCTCGTTACCACCAACGGCATATATCTGCACTCCTAAAACAGTTTGCCGCAGGATAAACCAGCTAGCTATCACAGTCAGTAACGCAATTATCACTAGCCAAGGAATGGGGCCGACGTATGTATTACCCACCCAAGCAAAATTAATGTCTCGGTTAATCAGGGTTGTACCCTTGGCAACCAAGAAGGCTACACCGCGCAAGGCAGTAAGTGAACCCAAGGTGACAATAAAAGGTGGCACATCCAAGAAGGTAATGAGCGCACCGTTGAGTAAGCCTAACAGCAATCCTGCCAGCAAGGCAGCAGGTACAGCTGCCCAACTTAAAGCCGGTAGTAGTGATACCAGCAATGCAACTACCGCAGAAACAGCCAATATTGACCCAACCGAAAGGTCAATACCGCCGGTGAGAATTACAAAAGTCATTCCTGTCGCCAGCACAATATTGATTGATGCCTGACGCAAGATATTGACGATGTTACCGCCGGTGAGGAAGTTGGGAGAAAGGAATGCAAATAAGATGCAGATAATTACTAAGATTGGCAAAATACCTGCAACTTCCAACAGACTGCTGATTGATTTCCGGTTGCGAGCTGCGGGATTGTTGGCTGATTTATTGATAGGCGGTCTGACTGTTTGACTCATAATGCTGATACCTCCGATGCTCCAGTTGCGTAGTGCATAATCTTTTCTTGGGTGATTTCTTTGCCAAGACTGCCATCCAGCTCACCTACCAGCTGTCCTTCTCGCATCACTAAGACGCGATCGCTCATGCCGACAATCTCTGATAGTTCGCTGGAAACCATTAAAATAGCAACACCTTGTGCTGCTAATTCGCTCATGATTCGATAAATTTCGCTTTTAGCACCGATATCTACGCCGCGTGTCGGCTCATCTAACATCAACACTCGCGGTTTAATGGCTAACCAACGCGCTAGCAATAGCTTCTGTTGATTACCACCAGAAAGATCCAATGCTCTAATTTCCAAATTGGCTAGGCGGATATTGAAGTTTTCCACCGCATCTGTTGACAGGCGATTCACTGAAGGCCAGTTAACAATTCCACCCTTTGCATCTTGCTTGAGTGTGTTGATGGCAATATTCTTGCGGGCACTCATTTCCAGAAATAAACCTTGATCTTTGCGGTCTTCTGGAACGTAGCCAATTCCCGCAGCAATGGCATCACTGGGGCTATTAATTTCCAGTTTCATCCCATTCAAGAATACTTCGCCACTAGCTTTACGGTCTGCACCAAAAATCAGCCGGGATAGTTCTGTGCGTCCGGCACCAACCAACCCAGCTAAACCCAGAATTTCTCCAGCATGAAGTTCAAAACTAGCTGGCTCAATCTTTTTGCGGGCGTCGCTCATATTTCTGACTGACAGCACCACTGGCCCAGGATTCATTTGCCGTTGATGTTCGTAAAAGTCTTGCATGGAGCGACCAACCATCATCTGCACTAATCGCTGGGGAGAAATTTCACTGCGTGTCAGACTGCCAATATATTGACCATCACGCAACACGCTAATCCGATCAGCTAGGGCATAGATTTCTTCCATGCGATGGCTGATGTAGATAATGGCAATACCATCACGCCGCAGTTTGCGAATGACCTCAAATAAATGGTCGCTCTCGCGGTCAGATAGGGCAGCTGTTGGTTCATCCATCACTAAAACGCGGCTTTTATCCTTCAGCGCTCGGGCAATTTCCACTTGCTGCTGTTCAGCGATCGATAAGGTACCAACTATAGTCTGCGCAGTAAAATTGGCTCCAAGGCTTTCCAGCACTTCTTCTGCTTCTTGTTGCATCGCTTTGCGGTCTAAAAACTGACCTCGCCGCAACTCGCTACCCATAAACATATTTTCGGTAACGGTTAAATTCGGTGCAACATTCAATTCTTGATAAATGAGATTAATACCCGCCTTGCGTGCTGTCGCCGGATCGGTGATTTTCAAGGGTTGACCATTGATGCGAATTTCTCCTTCGTCGGCAATGTAAGCCCCTGCCAGGATTTTCATCAATGTGCTTTTGCCCGCTCCGTTTTCACCCATGAGGGCGTGAACTTCTCCTGGGTAAATCGTGAGATTAACATTTTGGAGCGCAGATACACCATGAAATCGTTTTGTAATTCCTTGCATTTCTAACACTGGGGTGCTAGTTGGTGTATCAGAACGTGAGGTTTCAATATTGGTTGTCATGAGCAAAACCTGTAAAAACTATTTAAAATTCGCGTAGGCGCAGCCTGCCGTAGGCATCGCACGATTGTAAATTAGAAACTAATAAACTCATATTTGATTGACCGCAAATCATGTTTTAAAAGCTGACTACTAGTTTGAAAATAGGGAATGGGAAAGAGATATTTTCATACTTGGTTGTTAAGGTTACTTAATAGAGGTTGTTGGGAAAATTCGAGTGCTATAAATAGACACTCAGATTTTCCCCTGATGCACATACATAGCGGTTCTCAATTGGGTGCAGCAGAGTTTTAACCTCTTTCTAAACCCATCTTGCTATTAAATAAAAGACAGGAATAAAGATGAGGTTTGGTATTAATTTAAGTGAAAACCGCCAGACATTCTAGGTATGTGCAAAAACTTTACAAACGCACCAAAAGATTGATATCAAAAGGCATATTTTTCAATTGCAAATTCACAATTTCTATTACTTCCAGCCTTTTTCTGTACTGACGTTATCTTTGGTGATCAACTTAACTGGAATCAAAATGGTGGAACTGCTAAGTTTTTTCCCATTTAAAATGTCATTGCCAACTTGAACTGCTTTTTCGGCCATCCCTCGCGGATTTTGAGTAGCAGTTGCTGCATATATACCATCTTTATTGGCGATCGCAGTTATTGCTTCTGGCGCGCCATCAACCCCAACAATAAAGAAATCTTTACGTTGTGCTTGGTTCGCTGCTAGTTCTGCGCCAAGTCCACTCGGATCGTTAATGGCAAAAACAGCATCAATCTTCGGAAAGGTTGTGAGCAAATCAGTCATAACTCTCAGCCCTCCATCCCGGCTACCATCTGCATTCTGGTTTTTAGAGAGAATTTTGATATTGGGATATTTGGATAATACATTTTCGCAGCCACTAACTCGCTGAATTACTGAGTCCACTGGCGGCCCATTAACTATTACTACATTGCCTTTACCTTTGAGGCGGTCAGCAATATATTTGCAACTAACTTCTCCAGCTTGGACATTATTGGTCGTAATGGTGGCATCCACACCTCCCTCTGCACCTGTGTCTACGGCAATGACAATTCCACCTGCTTTTTTTGCTCTTTGAACTATTGGTCTAATTCCACTTTTGTCAGCAGCATTTAAAACAATGATGTCAGTATTCGCGGCAGTAAAATTTTCAATTTGGTTGGCTTGTTGGTTGAGGTCATAGGCACTGGAAGCTATAATCACATTGACATCTTTTCCGCCAATTCTCTTCGCTTCTGCCTCAACTGCTTGTCCCATAACAACGAAGAAAGGGTTACTTAAATCGCCAACGGTGAAGGCAACCGATCGCAACTTTCTATTCCCAGTGGCGGTTTTAATTTCTGCACTAGTATTGGTAACAGGTTTAATATCAGTATTAGTAGCAGTGTTGCCATCGGGAGAACTATTTGTACAGCCGATCAGACTGCCACTGATCATACCTAGTAGACTAGCTGCAATTACAATATTTTTCACATTCATATATCTCCTACAAGTCATTTCTTACTTACACAAATTTTGGAAACGATGTATTTTAAAAACCGGGTCAAATATACTAACCCTCCTTTATCAAGCCTTTTTCTGGGTTTTATAATTACGAATTACGTAGCTTGCTTCTCGCCGGAGGCGAGTATTACGAATTATAAATTACCAGCCTTGATAGCTGCTGAGGTTCTCTCTAGTAACCAACTTGACTGGAATCAGGATATTTGGTGACTCAGGTTTTTTACCCTGGATGATATCGTTGCCAATCTGAACCGCTTTTTGAGCCATCCCTGCGGGATTTTGAGCAGCAGTTGCAGCAAATAGACCATCTTTATCTTCCATTGCTTTGGTTGCATCGGGCGATCCATCAACCCCAACAATAAAAAATTCTTTACGTCTCGCTTGTTTAGCTGCTAAATCTGCGCCGACACCGCTTTGGTCGTTAGTGGCAAAAACGGCATCAATTTTCGGAAAGGTTGTCAGCAAATCGCTCATGACTCTCAGTCCTCCATCCCTTGTCCCTTCAGCGTTTTGCTCTTTAGAGATGAGTTTAATATTCGGATATTTAGACAATGACTTCTCACAGCCACTCACTCGCTGATTGATTGAGTCCATCGGAGTACCGTTGAGGATGACTACACTACCTTGACCTTTGAGGCGATCGGCAATATATTGGCAAGCAACCTCACCAGCTTGGGTATTGTTGGAACTAATCATTGCATCTACATCTGCATCAACGGCTGAATCTAATGCAATAACAACCCTACCTGCAAGCCTTGCTTGATCGATAACTGGTTTAACTCCTTTTTTATCAACAGCGCTGAGGATAATTAGGTCAGTATTAGCAGCCGTAAAATTTTCGATTTGGTTGCTTTGTTGGTTCAGATCAAAGGCACTAGAAACTGCATTAACTCTGATATTCCCTCCGATTTTTTGAGCTTCTGTCTCAGTCCCCTTCTGCACTGCATTATAGAAGGGATTGCCTAAATCACCCAAAGCTACGCCAATTGTTTGCAATTTTCTATTTGGCGTACTAAGACTTTCTGCGCTTATATTAGTAGCCTTGTTAGTACTATTACTAGCTGTGTTGCCATTTTGAGCGCCATTTGTGCAACCAACAACCGCGAAACCTAATATGCCAACTATGAGCGAAATTCTTTTCATATTCATCTATTTCTAACAACTGATTTAAATTTGAGAAACGTTATCAGAAGATAAAGTAGGTCTGAAAAACTTAGACCTAACCTAGCGTTACTACTAGCTTTTGAAATGTAAACTCCAAAAGTTTTTTAATTTGGCGTAATTGGAGTTATTGCTATTAGTTTCACAAAAGAAAATGGTTTATTTTTCAAGCACAATCATGAACATTACACTACTTGAAATAATCGCATTTTTTTGTAAAATTATTTCGTAGCGCCTAGCCTGAAAACAGCTTTTAAGTGAAACTTCCAAAAACTAGTTTTATTAAATTTGTAAATCTTTATTTGTTCATCGACTTTTTTCATTTTATCCCGCTCTATTACAGAAATTAATTTTGTTTATCGAACTTTACAAATTTAAAGGGTTTTAAATGTCTCGATAGAACTTAAAGTCTACATTCCAAAATACTCGTATAAATTAGCCTATTCAATATTAAGGTCAATGTTAAAATCGTTAACATTTCTCAATCAATCTCCTTCAGAAAAGATCCTGTTATAGTGGACAAATAATTTGATTTGACTGCTAGATTTTGATAAATGTAAACACCCTTTGGTTAGATTTTAGAAATCAACTCAAATCTGCTTGCCAAGCGTATTTATTTGTTATTGCTCCTCCATCACTTGAAGGCCATATAGAAATAATTTTTTTAAGCCTGATTAGGGATAAAGAACAGTTACATATCTACTTTATTTTTTGCAGATGTAATTTCTTGTTCTGACTCTATTCCCTTAGAAATAGAGGATTCTGAATTCTGGCTCCTGAATTCTTCTCCAAGCAGTTTAAAATTTTAATGTTGTGGGTAAATATTTAGCCACCAAATCTTCATAGTATGGTTTTAATTTTTGCCAATCAGGAGGAATAGGGTTTTTGGAATACAAATCGTAGGGATTGAATAAACGTACCCATTTAAACATTTCTTTATCATGTTTATCCATCAAATGTTCATACGCATTTTCACGATGTTGAGGATAAAATGAGTGATAGCGAAGCATATACAATGCAGGTTCGGGCAAATAGTTTTTCATCATCTGAGAAAAATACTCATCATGCCCCCATGACATATGTACATTATTCAATCCACAGTTAGGCTCGTAAATGCCATATTTAGTGTTGTAATCGGGGTTATTATAATCAGGATTTTCTTTAAAGAATTCTGAAAAAACAATTTTATCTGAAAATGCACAACCTACAGGATAAGTATCGCCTACAGTAGCCCATTGAGGTTCACCAAACAGACAAAGCACTTTCCCCATATCGTGAAAGAAGCCAGTAAGTACCATCCAGCCAGGATGACCATCAGCGCGAATAGCTTCTGATGTTTGCAATAGATGCTGTAACTGATCCATGTCTGTATCAGGATCGGAATCATCGACTAATTGATTCAAAAATTCGACCGCATCCCAAACAGACATTTCTTTTTTATCAAACTTCAAAAATTCTTTTTCTTTTTGAAGTACAAAATTATATGTTTGGTTAATATGATTTAACCGATAAAACTCTTTCACCGTATCTCTGATAGTCGTTTCGTAATTCCTGTACTCTTCGGTGGTTTTACCTTCTTTAACGATGTTATCTGGATCGGGATAGCGATTAAGTAAGTCTTCTTCCCATTCTTCTAGTGAATGTAAGGGATTGTTTTGAGCCTGAAGAATGGCATTATTTAGAGTTTGAGACATATCTTCCTACTTGTCGATATTGTATTTGTTAAATGGTACTTTCGCTCTTTATTATGCACAGGTGTGCAAAACCTATCTTGGATTTATTTTTGCACACGTGTGCAAAAATGTGTGTTAAGTTTCATTTCATCTTTGCATACCTATGCACAATCCACTTTCTTCACTGTCTTACCCAATGTGTTTAGTTCAGATTGAAAACAGTGCTTTTGTTTTTTTTGCACAACCGTGCATGAATTTACTAGATATAAGCTAATCTTTTAGGTTACACACGTATGCAAGAGCTATAATTATGAATCTTTCTGTCTGACTCAATCACCCTAGTATCAATTTCTCAATTGTACAGTCGTAGAATACTTAACAAGATTAGCCAACTCTTGTAGCTGGTTTATCGCTTCTGCACCCTCCAACTTCATTAGTTCGCGATCGTCCCATAATTCCATCCAAGTAATTCCGTAATCAGACACTAAAAACCGAATCAGGTGCTTTTCTTTCAGGCTAACCATAAATGAAGCACTGTTCATTTGCTCGCCGCATGTATAACAAGACGCAGTATAGCCACGCCGCTCAAGTATAGTTGTCAAGGCTTGCAGGTTCATTACCAAGTCTTGGACGAATTGTTGATGCTGTTGCGCTAATCTTAGAAACACTACTTTTCTCCTACCATTACAGTTATCTGCTTGCTTTGATATTTCTTTAGACTTACATCTGATGTGATTTAGTTGCCAAAAGTTCGTGTTTTCCTAGATACGTGATTAATCTTAATATTACGGTTGTCACCACTCAGCTAAATTTCTAGAGCAGTTCTAATGTTTTGGACAATTATCTGGGGTGGCTGTGCAACATCCATAGATAGAGTATCTACTGGTTCTTCAAGTGTATAAAACTGACTATTGAGTAGTTTTTCACTCATGTAATGATTGCTACGCTCTTGTAAGCGCATTTGAATCAACTCGTAAGACCCTTTGAGGTAAACTAGCTTGATGCGTTCGCTATTCACTACCAAAAATTGCCGATAGCTATTTTTTAAAGCCGAACACGCCAGTACCACATTTTTATTTTCTTGTAGCCAATGCTTGATGGCTGTTTGCAAATCTTGTAACCAAGGTATTCTGTCATCTTCACTCAGAGGGATACCGCGCCGCATTTTCTCAACATTCTCTGGCGAGTGGAAAGTATCAGCGTCGCTAAATTCCCATTCTAAGGAGTCTGCAAGCAGCTTTCCGATAGTGGTTTTTCCAGAACCAGATACACCCATGACGATAATAATCATTTTTTCTCTTGATAAAAATTAAACTAATTCGGAATTCGGAATTTGGAACTTGTAGTTGTGATCATGAACGGAGTCAAAAATCCTCATTTTTAACTCTTTTCCATACAAATGTGAGTTGTATTAGAATCTCTTGACAAGTCACGATTATTTTCTATAATACATACAAATGCACACGTGTGCAATATTTGAAAGCTAAGATAAAATAATGAATAAACGAAGAATTTCAATTGAAGATATTGCCCGTAGAGCAGGGGTTTCTCATTCTACAGTTTCACGCGCTTTGCGAGATAATGCTCTCATTAGCCCGAAAGTGCGAGAAGAAATTAAGCGACTGGCACAGGAGATGAGTTATGTGCCAAATGCTATTGCTCAAAGCTTGCAAAATAAACGTACTAATACTATTGGTGTAGTAGTAACTTCAATTTCAGATCCCTTTTATGGTGAGGTGGTAGAGGGAATCGAGAAGATAGCCAGACCAGCGGGTTTGAGTGTTTTATTGAGTGCTTCACACCGAGATTTTGATCAGGAAATGGCAGCTATTGATACTTTTCATCGCCGTAGGGTGGACGGGATCTTAATAGCTGACTCGCGAATTAGTAAACAGCATACTAAACAACTCACACAAATTGCTGTACCAACAGTTCTAATTAATAGTCAGACTGAAGACCAATCAGAAATATTTTATTCAGTTGCAATAGACGATCGCTTAGGTGCTAAATTAGCCACAGAGCATCTAATTAGTTTAGGACACACCGCTATTGGTTATTTAGGTGTAGGCGATCGCAGCAGATCGAACCAGCAGCGCCTAGAAGGATATCAAATGGCCCTTGCAGAAGCTGGTATCCCACAAAATACTGATTGGGTTTCAATTAGTGACAAATATGATACTAGGATAAGTGACGTGAACACCGGACAAAATATGCTGTCTAAACTATTGGCTGCGGAAGTTACAGCCATATTTTGTTACAACGATATGGTGGCGGTTGGTGCTTTGTTAGCTTGCCAAGAATTAGGTATTTTAGTACCACGAAATTTAAGCCTTGTTGGATTTGATGGTATTGCTTTGGGGGGTTACGTTACGCCGGCGCTGACCACAATTAGTCAGCCCATGTTAGAAATTGGTGGTTATGCCATGCAAATGTTACTCGATTTAATAGAAGAAAAAACTGTGGAAAACCGCGTTTTATCTCCTTTTCTAGTACAGCGTGGTAGCAGTGCCCCATTATTAACAATTTAAAACTCAAAACAATTTAATTTATACAAAAATTATGTTAACTAAAAAACCGAGTTTATCTCCCGATCGCTGCTTCTCTCCAGAACCAGTTCAAAGACGATTAGCTCATCAATTTTTTGACAGCATATCTGCGTTACCTCTAGTTTGTCCACACGGACACGTAGATCCAGCTTTGTTAGCTAATCCGGCAGCCCGTTTTGGTTCACCAACGGAATTACTGATTATCCCTGACCACTACCTATTGCGGATGCTCTATAGTCGGGGCGTATCTCTGCAATCTTTGGGGATACCAAGCAATGATGGTTCGCCAGCAGAAACCGACCACCGTAAAATCTGGCAATTGTTCGCCGACCATTTTTATCTATTCCAAGGTACTCCGTCAGGGTTATGGTTGAAAGAGGAACTAACTAACGTCTTTGGGGTGGATGAACCTTTAAACTCTCGCAACGCCGGACGTATCTATGATTATCTGGAAGATTTATTAGCCTCACCAGAATTTTCCCCTCGTGCTTTATTCAAACGCTTTAACATCGAAGTGCTTTGTACTACCGATGCTGCCAGTGATAACCTAGAAAATCAGCGATCGCTTCACGAAGAAGGTTTTACTCAAATTAGACCAACTTTTCGCCCAGATGCAGTAGTTAATCTGGATGCTCCTGGTTGGCGCGAAAATCTTACCAAGTTGGAAAGCACTATCGGTAGAGAAATTAATACTTACGCCAATTTTGTGCAAGCTTTAGAAGAACGTCGAGCTTTCTTTAAAAAAATGGGCGCGACAGCTACCGATCAAGGTGCAGCTACACCTTATACCACACGCCTTTCTGACCAAGAAGCTGAAGCTATCTTTGCGAGAGCATTAGCCGACAAGCTGAATCCAGGTGATGTCGAAAATTTTACCGGTCATATCTTCATGGAAATGGCGCGGATGAGTGTGGAAGATGGGTTGGTGATGCAAATGCATTGTGGTGTGATGCGTAACCATAACCCAGTTTTATTTGAGAAATTTGGAGCTGATAAAGGTGCTGATATTCCCGTAAAAATTGAATGGACTGAAAATCTACGCCCGTTGTTATCAGCTTACGGTAACGATCGCCGCTTCCATTTAATCATTTTTGGCATGGATGAAAGCACTTATAGCCGCGAGATGGCTCCGTTAGCTGGTCATTATCCCAGTGTATTGCTCGGCCCACCTTGGTGGTTTCACGACAGCGTAAATGGTATGGAGCGTTATTTCAATCAGGTAATGGAAACTGCGGGAATTTATAATACTGCTGGGTTTAATGATGATACACGGGCTTTTGTTTCGATTCCGGCTCGTCATCATGTCTGGCGGCGGGTAGCTTGTAATTGGTTGGCTGGATTGGTTGCACGGGGATTGGTTGAGGAGGAGGAAGGGTATGGTATGGCTCGTGCTTTGGCTTATGATCTCGCTAAGGTTGCTTATAAGTTTGAGGGGAATTGAAACGCATAGGCGCTTCTCTACGAGACGCTACGCGAACGCCTTCCCGTAGGGTAGGGACGCATTCGCAAAGCGTCTCGCAGAGAAGGGAAGCGCAGAGGTACGCAGAGAATTGTACTGGGGGAATGGGTGATGGCTGAGTTGATTTTAAGTAAACTTTTTAGCTTGACGGAGCGGGTTGCGGTAGTTACGGGTGGTTCTGGTGTGCTTGGTGGAGCTATGGCAAAGGGTTTGGCTCTGGCTGGAGCGCGAGTGGTCGTTTTGGGTCGCAATGAAGTCAGGGTGGGGGCGGTGGTGGCTGAGATTACTGCTAATGGTGGAGAAAGTATGGCTGTGGTAGCAGATGTTAGCGATCGCTCCCAATTAGAAATCGCTAGGGATGTTATTATACAGCGTTGGGATGAGATAGATATCTTGGTAAATATGGCTGGCGGTAATATTCCGGCTGCCACAATTACTGCTGATGGGAATATTTTTGAGATGCCACATACAGCTTTTGAGGAAGTGGTTAGCCTCAACTTAGTTGGCACTCTCCTACCTTGTCAGGTTTTTGGTCAAGCAATGGTGGAAAGAAGTCAACCCCACGGTTGCATTGTGAATATTTCTTCTATGTCTGCTATCCGAGCGATTAGCCGCGTGGTTGGTTACTCAGCTGCGAAAGCGGGGCTAGATAACTTTACTCGTTGGCTAGCCGTAGAACTCGCCCAAAAATATGGTGATGGAATGCGAGTAAATGCGATCGCACCAGGTTTTTTTATTGGGGAACAAAATCGAGATTTACTTCTAAATGCAGATGGCAGTTTGACCGAACGCGGGCAAAAAATTATTGACCATACCCCCGCCGGACGTTTCGGAAAACCAGATGAATTACTCAGTACCTTAATCTGGTTATGCAGTTCTGGTTCTAGTTTTGTTAACGGGGTAGTTGTGCCGGTAGATGGTGGATTTAGTATCTACAGTGGAGTTTAATAATGTCATGTATTCACTGGCTGTAAATAATGGGACACTTTCAGATGAGCAAGTTTCCGGGCTAGTTCATCAAGCTTTAGCAGACCCTAAGTTTGATGGACAGCGCATCTTGGTGTTAATTCCAGACAGTACCCGTACTGCTCCCATCCCGCAAATGTTTCGATTGCTTCATCAGGAATTGAGTCAAAGAGTAGCGGCTCTGGATTTTTTGATCGCTTTGGGTACACATAATCCGATGAGTGAAGAACAAATCAATCGCTTGGTAGGAGTGACACCGGAGGAGCGAGAGACAACTTTTAAAAAAATTCGCATTTTTAACCACCTTTGGAATGAGCCAGATACCTTTATTTCTTGTGGAGTAATTTCGGCAGACGAGATAGCAGAAATTAGCGGTGGTATGCTACATCAGTCGGTTGATGTGCGTATTAATAAGCTGGTCACAGAATACGATTTAATCGCGATTTGTGGGCCAGTTTTCCCTCATGAAGTTGTCGGTTTCTCTGGTGGAAATAAATATTTTTTTCCTGGGATTGGTGGTCAAGAAGTAATTAATGTCTCACACTGGTTAGGTGCTTTAATCACCTGTTACGAAATTATTGGTACACTGGGAATTACACCAGTCCGGCGTTTGATTAACCAAGCCGCTAGCCTGATTTCTACCCCAAAACTTTGTTTGGCGATGGTGGTTGCACCGAAAACAAATCAGTTAGCTGGACTTTATATAGATGAACCAGAATCAGCCTGGGAAGCTGCTGCAAAACTATCAGCTAAACTGCATATTAAATATGTAGATCGGCCTTTTAAACAAGTGCTTTCAGTCATGCCCCAAATGTATGATGACATTTGGACAGCAGCAAAAGGAATGTACAAGTTAGAGCCAGTAGTAGCCGATGGAGGCGAAGTAATTATATATGCTCCTCATATTACTGAGTTTAGCTATACACACGGCGAAATCTTATCCGAAATTGGCTATCATGTGCGGGATTACTTTCTCAAACAGTGGCATAAATTCCAAGAGTATCCTGCTGGAGTGCTAGCCCATAGTACTCACTTAAAAGGGATGGGTACTTTTGATCCGATAAAAGAAGAACAAGCACGAATTCGGGTGACTTTAGCTACTGGCATTTCTGCTGAACGCTGTGCTGCTCATAACTTGAACTATCGCGATCCGGCGACTATTCGACCTAGTGAATGGGCTAACCGAGAGGATGAAGGTATATTGCTTGTGCCAAAGGCTGGCGAGATATTATACCGTCTGAGTGATAGTAATTTTCAGGTAAGTGAACTACCCACACTTTTCCTGACGGAGTAAGTGTGGGCTTCTTTTTGATTTAGCTAAATTATAGTTTTCGAGACGCGATAAATTGCCGTCTCTACAAGTGTTTTAGTCTTATCTAAACTGTATTGATATCATGTCCGCCAAATTACCCATAATAAAAGAACCCCACCCCCAACCCCTCCCCGCAGGCGGGGAGGGGAGACAAAGCATAGCTTTGGCGGGGTGGGGTTCTTCGGGTTTAATAAGCAATCAAGCGGACATGATATGAATCATAAACTGCGATATCTACGATGGGCTACGCCTACGCAATTGCAGGTTAATTTTACACTTCGCGCTATTCTTGATCTGATGAAACGTCATCGAATCAGTTTATAGCAGCGCACAAAAAAGCATGGGTGGGAAATTAATTGTATTTGAAGGGGTGGAAGGCTGTGGCAAAACCAGCCAAATGCAGCTTTGTTCTGAGTGGTTGGAAAGTCTGGGCGTTTCTGTGTTGGTAACTCGTGAACCAGGGGGAACAGAGTTAGGTGTACATCTTCGCCGCTTGTTACTAGAAAAGGCAGAGGATAAGCCAGTTGCAGAAGTGACAGAACTCTTGTTATATGCTGCTGACCGATCGCAACACGTTGAACAAGAGCTTAAACCAAATCTCGCCGCCGGTAAATATATTTTATGCGATCGCTACACTGACTCTACCATTGCCTACCAAGGATATGGTCGCGGTCTGAACATGAGTTTAATCAATCAGCTTAATAATATTGCTACTGGTGGTTTAGAAAGCGACCTAACTATTTGGCTAGATGTCGATGTCGAAGTCGGACTGTCCCGCAAACTCTCAGATAAAGTAGGACTAGACCGCATTGAACAAGAGACAATCGCTTTTCATCGGCGCGTTCAACAAGGATACGCACATTTAGCAGCATCTCATCCCTCACGAATTGTTCGGGTAGATGGCAGCTTGAGTAAAGAAGCTGTACAAGAGGTAATTCAAGAAATTTTCCGCGTACATCTGCACTTGGCGAGGTAGGGAAAAAATAAGCCTAAAAGTTTTTAATCAGATTCGTTAGACTTCTTGGCATTTGTCGGGGTAAAGGGGAAGGGTGAAAGGGACTCATGTTTTTTATCCCTTACCCTTTTCCCTTTTCCCTTTACCCAACCTCCACCTAGCATTTTTGGGTTGGCAGACTACTAGTGTCAATCGATAGAGTTGATTTGTGGTTGTAGTGAGTTGATGTGCGATCGCTACACTACTAACCCTTATGCTGATAGGGAAAATAAAAACAACAGCTATGAAATTTTTACAAAATTTTATCCCCCGCCAAGGTTTACTGAAAGCCCTAACTTTAGCTTTTCTCGTATTGGCATCTGTGATATCTCCCAGTGTTTTAGCCAACGAGAGCGAAAAAGCGACATTCAATGGCACAACCACACTCCAAACCATACTAACTAGTAGTCATCGTTCAGAGCAGAATCGCCTTCGAGACAAGTACCGCCACCCAGCCCAAACTCTCGAATTCTTCGGGCTGCGCCCAAATATGACGGTGGTTGAATTGTGGCCAGGAAGCGGCTGGTATACTGAGATATTAGCCCCATTTCTAACACCCAAAGGACAACTCATAGTTACTAACTTGGGTTCTAGCGCAAGTAAACCAGCTTTGGCTTTGCAAGAGAAACTGGCAGCTAATCCAGAGGTTTTTGGTAAAGTCGAAGTAGCCCAAATCAATCCTCCAAATGAACTTACCTTAGCCCCAGAAAACTCTGTGGATATGGTTGTTACTTTCCGCAATATTCACAACTGGGTGAAAGCTGGCTATGCCGAGCAGGTTTACGCTGCGGCTTATAAAGCACTTAAGCCAGGGGGCATCTTAGGGGTGGAAGAACACCGCGCCCTTGGGGGGATTTCTTTACAAGAGAGTATCAAAACTGGCTATATGTCTGAAGATGGGGTAATTGCTGCTGTAAAGAAGGCTGGTTTCAAATTGGTGGGCAAATCAGAGATTAACGCCAACCCAAAAGATACCAAGGACTATCCGGGCGGAGTTTGGACACTACCTCCAACTTTGAGCCAAGGTCAACAGGACAGGCAACGCTTCCTCACTATTGGAGAGAGCGATCGCATGACCCTCAAGTTCGTCAAACCCAAAGCTTTGGGGTAAAGGTTAAAGGGTAAAGGTTAAAGGTTTTTTCTTTCCCCTTCCCCCCGCCCCTTATCCCCAGAGGGGCCTCACCTTCCGCTTTTCCCCAAAACCCGACAAGTATTGTCTCCGGTCTAATCAAAAAACCTAATCTAAAACCCCCGTACCTTAGATGTACAGGGGTTATTTCAGCTCGCGCGTAAGGGTTCAAAGAAAAAGTTAACTTGTATTTCATCCAATTAGAAATTTACAAATAGCCATAGGCAAAGCTGTACTTATCCAGGATAATTTACTCCGGTTAATATCCCCAATTGTAAATTAACAGCACTGATGTAATCTTGATTGTTTAAAACTTGTGCTGGTAATTTTTTAGCATTGATCGCAGCTTTGACTAAATCTTTCGCAGTAATATTTCCGCGTTGACCTTTAGAAATCAAACTTCCCCCGCTAGGAACTCCTTGCTGTTTTAAACCACCTTGGTAAGCAAGATTAACAAGATTAAACGGCTGAATATAGCTGACATTGGTAGAATTACTGCCTAATGCATCAAGATTAACTGCTGTGTTTATCGATTTGGCTGTTTGAGCGCTAGCAATGCCAGATGTGAAGGCAAGAGAGGCAATGATAACTGTAGAATTTATCAATGTTGTTAATTTCATCAGGTACTCCTTAAGTAGAGTGAAGTGGAATTAATAGTTTCTACTAATAGATTCCTCTTATTTATAGAAATTAACCTCCTACAATTGACTCACCCAAACGGTTGAATTGCCTTTAACCCAAATGGGTGACTTGTTTACCGCCTTCTCGTTCTGGCATATTGGCAGCAGTAACCACATTTCACAACTCAACGATAAAACTGTCTCGGAGATGAAAGTCAGCCTCCGCGCCTCGATGAGTTAACGCCCAGTAAGTCACCTCACCATCTCTGTGTTTGATAACGGTAGTAATGCCAATTTCGATGGCTTGGTTTACCGAGACGATTTTATCCAAATCGACATCTAACGCAAGTACCAAAGCATCGGTTTGATTCTGAATACTAAATGGTAGCTTTTCAAAGGCAGTTTCCTCTTGCATCCCTTGACGATAATCATCAAAGCGATAGACATTCCAGTGTCCGGCGGGGGAGAGGTTGAATTCCCAATAACGTTGAGAATCTTTGATGCCAAGGAAGAATTCCAAGCAAGTGTCTTCCCACAATTCATGCTTGCGTGATGGTGCATTTGATGGTGGGAAAATTGCAATGTCTTTTAAATCGCCTTCAAGATTGTAGGAGATGGCAAGTTGATTAGCATTTCGGGAGATATTACCTGTAATTTTCAAATCAGGAAAAGACTCGGTGGAAGGGAAGGATTGCAGGGAAAATGTCTGCTTGTTCATTTCATATCTTGGATAATTTGGCGAATCTGCGTTTCTTGAGATTCAATACTTTCGGTTAGCTTAAACTGGACGATCGCTCTTGCTAAGTTATGTTCTGGGTGCTTAACTTTGAAGTAGACATTCCCTGCTAAATAATCAGCAAAAAATCTCAGTCCTAGTTCAAAAGTAATTAGACGAATTGCATCATAGATGTATGCATAATCATTCTCGGTCAGAAATGCCTTAGCCACAGCAAGATAACCCTGGAGGATTTCTTGGCACAGATCGGTATCGAAATAAATACTTTCCCAATTCTCGGTTTCTTCGCCAGCAGGATTGCAACCCGATCGCAGGCAATCGCCAATATCGTAATGTACCAGACCGGGTTTCACAGTGTCTAGGTCGATGACGCTGACGGCTTGCTGGGTAACAATGTCAAACATCACGTTATTGATTTTGGGATCGCCGTGCATCAGACGTAGAGGTAACTTGCCTTCAGCTTTGGCATTTTCTAGGATATGTGCAAAGGTTTGGCGATCGCTAACAAACTGTAAGCAATAATTAACTTCCGAAGATTGACGCACACTAGTTTTCGGCAAAACTTCCTCGTAATGCTGGAGATAAAACGGTGTAATATGAAACCCTTCGAGCGTGTCAGCTAGTTTTTCTGCTGGCAAATCGCTGATTAGATTGTGGAACATCCCCAAGGCATAACCAATTTCTTTCGCGTGTGAGCGATCGCGCATACTATCAAAAGACTGGGAGCCTTGAATAAAGCTGATTGCCCGCCAAAATGAGCCATCTGCATCCTTCCAGTAGTCTTGAGCGTTTTTGGTCAATAGTACGCGTGGCACTTCCCAGCGACGATTCAGGGGTGTATCCTGCAACCTTTTTTGAACGTGTTCAGTTAAGGTACGCATATTCTGCATAATCAGTTGTGGCTGACGAAACACCTGTGTGTTAATGCGTTGCAGGACAAAATATTGTTCCTTTGAAAAATCGAGAGTTGCTAAAAAGGTGTCATTTATATTACCACTGCCAAATGCTTTCACGCCTGTAACCTTTCCCTGTTGGGCGAATTGGTTAGCGATCGCCTCTAGATTCCGGGTATCCTGTGTATTTAATTCTTCTATCATCTGTTTCATCTCTACTACTCCTCACGTACATTGCACGAAAGCAATAGGGGATATCGTAGCGCAAGTGTCAGGATAATTCGTAATTCGTAATTCGTAATGACGCTCGCGGACTCGCTACCGCTACGCTAACGTAATTCGTAATTGATTAACGAGATGTCAATTATGAATTTTTAGAAGTACTAGAGCAATCCTGAATCCATCCGTGAAAAACAAGCTCCTCGACTTATTTGAAAAGTCGGGGAGCTGCGGGTTGCAATTCTCGTCAACCCCGTGCTAATTCAACAGTTAAGAAATCTCATCGCTATCAACCCACTCGTTATAAGATGAGTCATAACCAACGTAGTGAAGATAGTATTGCTGGCCTTGGATTTGCTCAATCGTTGCGGAATACCAAGCCTCTTGGTCATCATCCCAACATTTTACCTTTTGACCTACTGCATATCCATTTTCATCAGTGGAGCGAAGATCGCGAGTCCGAATGTCATCTTCGCCTACCCACTCGTCATAAGATGAACCGTAACCAAGGTAATGAATAAAGAACTGGTCATCTTGGATTTTCTCAATGGTTCCCTGATACCAATCCTCCTCATCATTATCCCAAACCTCTACTGTTTTGCTTACTTCATACTGATTCCGATCTGATTTAACGGCAGATGAGACATCTTGAATTGGTTTTTGTTCTTCTTGTTTAATTTCTTCTTTTACTAGAGTGTATGCTTGCAAAATTAAACTGCGAGCGACAGTTTGAATTCCTGTATGCTCGTAGTAATTGGTAGTTTGGTCTAAAAATGCTGCAACTAAATCTAAATTATCATCAGCAATCTGAATAAAATTACCCAAATTACTAGAAATTGATTGTGGGGTTATGCCCGTCTTGGATACTAAATTATTCATCCAGCCTTGCACGGAGTTAAAACTCTGACTGATAAAACCAACTTTATCAGAAGGATTACTGCCTGGAAGAAAGTTATTAACCGCTAAGAAAACCGGATTTTGAGTTATTGCACTAGCATCAGTACCATTAATAACTCCCTGAATTTTGCTGAGAAAGTCAGGGCCCAAGGGGAGAATTCCATCTAGACAAACTAAAGCTAACATCCGCATGAGGGATGCATTTTGATAGTTGTTAGTCAGGGAATTAGCAAACTCTTGGGGATTAGGTTGAGGAATACCGTTTAGTTTGCAAAAGGCAATGATTTCGACAGCAATCTTCAATACCAAGTCAATGGATTGAGTGACATCAGCTTTGGGAGTAATTTTGCCTAAAAAAGAGAGAAAGCCGATTTTTTCACTAACTTTATTCGCTAAAGCCGCAGCTGCCATCGCTGTGTCTGCCTTATCAATTGTTTGATAAAGTTTGATTGCAAACTGATAGCCTTGTTGAGGATCTATGTATAAACTAGCAGCGCGATCGCGGATTTTTTGAATTACCTTAGCATCGGTTTCTCCAGTAATGGTGCGGATATTATTGTCAAACCCCGTCAAATTGCTCCATTCACCTGGTGCTACATAATCAAGAGCATTTAAAACTTTGACAGTAATATTGTCAGTCGGTAACTCGTCAACCAACTGAATAATTGATTTATCCATCAGCCGATCCTCAAAACTCCAGATATCGTTACAACACGGTTCAGAGCAGCCCACATTTAGCGTTGGGCAATTACTGAAACGTATTTATAGAGTTCCCCAACCCGATCAAAAAATAACGATGTTAGTAACAGACGCTACACCTCAAGATATTGCATAGGCGATCGAGCCGGAAGTCACTACAGGGAAGCCGGAAGTCACTACAGGGAAGGCGGTAGTCACTACAGGGAAGCCGGAAGTCACTACAGGGAAGGCGGTAGTCGCTACAGGGAAGGCGGAAGTCGCTACAGGGAAGCCGATAGTCGCTACAGGGAAGCCGATAGTCGCTACAGGGAAGCCGGAAGTCACTACAGGGAAGACGGTAGTCGCTACAGGGAAGACGGTAGTCGCTACAGGGAAGACGGTAGTCGCTACAGGGAAGAATATTTTGATTTTTGCTCGGTAATATGTGGTTATTTAACAGAATATTAAAAATACCCCACCCTAACCCTCCCCTTGCAAAGGGGAGGGAACTAGATTTTCGGCTTCCCCTTGAAAGATTATTGCAAACATTGTTTGGCATAAACTTGCAAAGGGGAGGGAACTAGATTTCCGGCTTCCCCCCTTTGCAAGGGGGGATTGAGGGGGGTAATTTCAACTTTGCTAGGAGGAAGGAATTATATTCCTAGTTTCTCCCCTTTGCAATGAGAGATTAAGGGGGGTAATTTGGAATTACCAAAAATCAAGATGTTATGACAGAGCTTTATAACAAAACCTCGGAGAAAGAAAAAAGACGATCGCTCCGTAATAATATGCCATCTGCTGAAAAGATTGTGTGGGAAAGGTTGAAAAATCGGCAAATTGATGGTTGCAAATTTTACAGTATTGATGTACCTGTTGTGGATTTTTATTGTCCTGAATTAAAACTTGCTATAGAAATTGATGGTAATAGTCATTTCCAAGAAGGAGCGCAAGTTTATGATTATGAACGACAATGTTTTCTTGAATCTAAAGGGACTTGTTTTTTGAGGTTTACAAATCAACAGGTTTATCAAGAATTAGAAGGTGCGATCGCAATGATTGCACAAACGGTTTGTCAATTGCGGAAGATTACCCCACCCTAACCCTCCCCTTGCAAAGGGGAGGGAACTAAATTTCTTTTTTCCCCCCTTTGCAAGGGGGGACTAAGGGGGGTAATTTGACTTATGTGTACACCTTAGCTAATGCATCGGAGGGTAATTTAATTGCAGTAGCACTAGTTTTTCTAGGACAAATATACTATCCCACTTCAAATCAAACCAAATAAGTAATTTTGATTGGTGATGTGTGTGATCGCTTTCGTCCGATCTACTACTCACAGTCTGTTAACTGTAGCATTCGGCTAATCTCTGTTCACTTGCAAGGTGAGTAATTTATACTGAATAGGCTCTAACAATACAGCAAACGCTTAAGTAATCTATGATCGCACTGGAAGGGTATAAAGTGCTGACAGAACTGCACGCAAGCCCTAATTCTCAAGTTTATCGGGGATATCGAGAGTTAGATCGACAACCAGTAGTACTGAAAGTTCTGCGGCAAGAATACCCATCCCCAGAAGCGATCGCTCGGTTTAAACTTGAATACGATCTCACGCGCCGCGCTCAAGCGCCTGGAATTATCCAAGCCTACGACTTAAAGAAATATCAAAACACCTTAGTCTTAGTTTTAGAGGATTTTGGTGGACAACCTCTGCGTGAGTTACTCAATCAATCGCCTCTACCGCTAGAGGATTTTTTGCAATTGGCTATGCAAGTAGCAACAGCTTTAGAAGAAATTCACCAGCAACAGATTATTCATAAAGACATTAATCCTGCCAATATTCTTCTTAATCCCACGACTCAACAAACAAAAATAATTGACTTTGGTATTGCTACTTTGCTGTCGCGGGAAAATCCCACGTTGCGAAATCTGAATGTTTTAGAAGGGACTCTCGCTTATATTTCTCCCGAACAAACAGGACGGATGAATCGCTCGATTGATTATCGCACTGACTTTTACTCTTTGGGAGTCACTTTCTACGAACTGTTAACTCAGCATTTACCTTTTATTAGCGACGATCCTGTGGAACTGGTTCACAGCCATATTGCCAAACAACCGATTCCGCCCGATCGCATCAATCCTCAAATTCCGCCAGCGCTTTCGCAAATTGTGATGAAGTTGCTGGAAAAAACCGCCGAAGCGCGTTATCAAAGTGCTTTTGGATTACAGGCAGATTTAGAGCAATGCCTGGAGATGTTGAACACTATAGGGCAAATTTCCTTATTTGAACTAGGACAACACGATCGCTCCGGTAGATTTCAAATTCCTCAAAAACTGTACGGACGAGAAGCAGAAGTAACAAATTTACTGGCAGCTTTTGAGCGAGCTAGTCACGGTCAAAGCGAAGTGATGCTGATTGCAGGTTATTCTGGGATTGGCAAATCAGCTTTAGTTCAAGAAATTTATAAACCGATTACCCAACACCGGGGATATTTTATTTCCGGGAAGTTTGACCAGTTCCAACGCAACATTCCCTACAGTTCTTTAATTCAAGCCTTTCAAGCTTTAATTCGCCAACTGTTAACTACAAGTGAAGCCGAAATTACTACTTGGCGCAAAAAATTATTAGATGTTCTTGGTGTCAATGGCCAGGTGATTATCGAAGTGATTGCAGAGGTGGAACTAATTATTGGTCAGCAGCCACCTGTTGTAGAACTATCGCCCAAGGAAGCGCAAACTCGGTTTAATTTAGTCTTGCAAAACTTTATTAAAGTCTTTACCCAAAAGGAACATCCTTTAGTAATGTTCTTGGATGACCTGCAATGGGCGGATAGTGCATCACTCCAGCTAATTCAGTTGTTAATGAGTCAAGCAGACAGTCAATATCTGTTGTTGATTGGTGCTTATCGTGATAATGAAGTAGATAAAAGCCATCCCTTGCGGACAACGATCGCATCCTTAGAACAAGCAGGAGTGGCTATTCACGAACTCACCTTAACGCCCTTAGCATTGCCTGAAATTCAACAACTTCTCAGCGATACCCTCAACAATGCCGATTTAGCAGAAGTTACTCCTTTAGCAGAACTGCTTCAGCAAAAGACTAATGGCAATCCCTTCTTCATGAATGAGTTTCTGAAGTCGCTGTATGCAGAAGAATTACTCCAGTTTAATTTCACTCAGCGACAATGGCAGTGGCAACTGACAAAAATCCAGGCAGCCCAAATTACTGATAACGTCGTCGAGTTGATGGCGCTGAAAATTCAAAAGCTGCCAGTAGCCACCCAGGAAGCTTTAAAATTAGCAGCTTGTATTGGCAATTCCTTTGATTTGCATACATTAGCGATCGCTAGCTCAAAATCTCTTGCAGATGTAGCCGCCCAACTCTGGGAAGCCGTGCAAACCGGACTAATTTTACCCCAAGGTAATGACTACCAACTCTTGCAAGTTGCCGACCTAGAAGTAACAGCGTTGACAAATTTGGATGTAGTCTACAAATTTCTGCACGATCGCGTCCAGCAAGCTGCCTATTCACTGATTTCTACTGACCAAAAACAGGCAGTACACTTGCAGATTGGGCAACTATTATTACAAGGCATTACTCCCCAAAAGCAAGAAGAAAGAATTTTTGACATTGTTAACCAACTGAATTTCGGCATCAACCTGATTACAGACCCTCAACAGCGCCAAAAACTAGCTCAGTTAAATTTAACAGCAGGTAACAAAGCCAAAGCCTCAGCAGCCTATCAGCCAGCCTTAGATTATCTGACAATGGGGATTAACAGCCTAGCAGCTAGTTGTTGGCGGCAACAGTATCAGCTAGCTTTGGCATTACACACCGCCGCCGCCGAAGCTGCTTATCTGGGTGGGGACTTTGAACGCATGGATGCACTCACAAATGAAGTACTAGAAAAGACCCGCAGTACAGTCGATCAGGTGCAGGTTTATGCCATCAAAATTCAAGCTGCGATCGCCCACGATCAACTCTTAGCAGCTTCTAAACTCGGTCTGCAAGTTCTGCAACTACTGGGCATTCCCTTAGCTAGCAACCCCGGTCAACCGCAAATTATGCTGGGACTGTTAAAAACTAAATTTGCTTTGGTAGGTAAGCAGGTACACACCTTAGCCGACTTGCCAAAACTTACCCATCCCACAAAATTAGCGGCAATTCGCATCCTTGCGAGTATCGCCTCCGCAACCTACCTTGCAGCCCCAAACGTTTTTCCTTTGACGGTCTTTAAACAGGTAGAAATATCCGCCAAATACGGCAACGCGGCAGAATCAGCCTTTGCCTACGCTACTTATGGTTTGATTCTTTGTGGCGTTGTCGGGGATCTGCAAGGGGGATATAAATTTGGTGAATTAGCTTTGAAAGTGCTAGACCGCTTCAATGCCAAGCACCTGCAAGCGAGAACTTTATTTGTAGTTAATTCCTTTGTCCGCCACTGGCAAGAACCACTCCAAAATACTATTCCTTCGCTAGATGGAGCATTTCAAGTTGGGCGCGATACGGGTGATACCGAATATGCTTCATTTTGTGCCAATACATGCACCATGCATTCCTATTTTACTGGTCAAAATCTGGCTGAATTGGATGAATGTTTAGCTATTTACGCAGAAGCAGTTCAGCAGTTTAAGAAAAAACCGATTTTTGTTCTCATTCAAATGTATCGCCAAGCAGTTGCTAATTTACAGGGTAAAAATGCTAACCCCTGTCAGTTGATGGGGGAATTTTATGATGCAACGGCTATGTTAACCCAGCATATCGAGAGTAACTACCGCACAGCTATTTTTTATATTTATACTAATCAATTAGCGCTGAATTATTGGTTTGAAGATTATGCTACAGCCGTCAAAAATGCTGATTTGGCAATTCCTTATTTAGATGCGGTTGTGGCTTTATATATTGTGGGATGGTTCCACTTTTATGACTCTTTAGGACGACTAGCTTTAGCTTCGGTTGTCAGTGTAGCCGAACGTCAAAAGTTACTTCAGCGAGTGGCAGCAAACCAGAAAAAATTGCAAGTATGGGCAAAATTTTCTCCTGTCAACTATAGCCATAAATTAGCGCTGGTAGAAGCAGAATGGCATCGGGTACATGGAGAATCTAGTCAGGCGATCGCCTGTTACGATCGCGCCATTGCCTTAGCTCAAGACAACCAATATTTGAATGAAGCGGCTCTCGCCAATGAATTAACTGCGAAATTTTACTTAGCTGAGAACAAATTGAAGATCGCCCAAGTTTATCTGCAAGAAGCCCGCTATCTTTATTTGCAGTGGGGAGCGATCGCCAAGGTAAAAGATTTAGAAGCCAAGTATCCCCAAATCTTAACGCGCATTCTAGAAAAAGCTGTTAACTCAACTTTATCAACCACTACTTCTAGCCCGACAGGTCTCACAAGTACCAGTCGCTCCGAATCATTAGATTTGGTGACAGTCATCAAAGCTTCTCAAACCCTTTCCGAAGAAATTCAGCTAGATAAACTTTTATCTAACTTAATGCGGATTTTAATGGAAAATGCCGGGGCGCAACGGGGATTTTTGCTGTTATCAACTAAGAGCAAATTTTTAATTGAAGCTCAGGGAACCGTTGGTGAGAATACCATTCAGGTATTGGAATCACTCAGTATTGAAGATAACCAAATTCTCTCGACTGCGATCGTTAACTATGTGATTCGCACTAAAACTAATGTAGTTCTAAACGATGCCATTCACGAAGCAGTGGGGATTGGGGAATTCATTAAAGATCCCTACATTCGCCAATACCAACCGCGATCGATTCTGTGTACTCCCTTGATTAACCAAGGAAAGTTAGCAGGAATTGTCTATTTAGAAAATAACTTGACAACCGGGGCATTTACCCCAGATCGTTTGGAGTTGCTCAATCTGCTTTCAGCACAAGCAGCTATTTCCATTGAAAATGCCCGTTTGTATACAGATTTAGCTGCACTCAACAAAGCTTATGAGCGCTTTGTCCCGCGTCAATTTCTACAACTCCTCAACAAGCAAAGCATTATAGATGTGCAATTAGGCGATCAGGTGCAGCGAGAAATGTCAGTTTTATTTACCGACATTCGCGCCTTCACCACCCTTTCCGAAAGCATGACTCCCGCCGAGAATTTCCGATTTATTAACTCCTATCTCAGTCGCATGGAGCCGATCATTCTGGAAAACAATGGCTTTATCGACAAATATATTGGTGATGCCATCATGGCTTTGTTTGCAGGAGATGCCGATGATGCAGTACAGGCGGGAATTGCCATGTTGCAGACATTAACAACCTACAACGAAAAACGTCAAGCTAATGGTTACTTACCAATTCAAATTGGCATTGGGATTAATACTGGTTCGCTAATTTTGGGGACAGTCGGCGGGTTGAATCGCATGGATAGCACAGTGATTAGCGATGCAGTTAATCTAGCAGCGCGAATCGAAGGATTGACCAAAACATTCAACGCCCCACTTTTAATTACCGACCAAACTTTTGAGCGCTTACAAAATCGCGATCGCTATGGTATTCGTGTAGTTGGTCAGGTAAAGGTGAAGGGTAAGACGAATGCTGTGACTGTTCATGAAGTGTTTGCAGCCGATCCCCCAAAAGTGAGTGCAGGCAAAGCGGCTACTTTAGAGATATTTGCAAGAGCATTAGCGTGTTACGAACAACAACAATTTGCCCCAGCAGCCGAATATTTTCAAGATTGCTTGCAGCAAAACCCGTGGGATCAAGTCGCCCAGATATATCTCGATCGCTGTCAGCCAGGAAAAGAAATAGCATCAATTTTTACTGACGCAGTTAAATTTTAAGGTATTTACTATACTGAGTGCTGATTAAATTAAGAATTACCCAGTAATTAATATCATGTTCGCTTGATTACTTACTAAACCCGAAGAACCCCACCCCGCCAAAGCTACGCTTCGTCTCCCCTCCCCGCAAGCGGGGAGGGGATTAAGGGGTGGGGTGCAATGACTGTGGAAATCATAACTAATTAGGCGGACATGATATAATTACCCCCCTTAATCCCCCCTTTACAAGGGGGGAAACCGGAAATCTAGTTCCCTCCCCTTTGCAAGGGGAGGGTTAGGGTGGGGTAAAACCGTTATTTATCAGCTATTTCAGCCTTGTGTATACACGGTAGCCTATTTAGACGGTCTTTCAACTCAGCACTCTTCATAGTTGGATTCAAAAATCTTGAAAAAGCTGATGTTTGGACATTTGAGGGCAAAAACTCAACTTTTAAATTAAAACCTAGTGTTATACCTAAAAGCAAAACACCAAACCAGAGTGCAATACCAGGGTATCAATTAATGAATCACAAAATTCCCGAACCCCGATTTCCAGAGGCAGCAATGACTTCCAGCCGTCAGGAAATATCGAATTTACCGATGAATGTCATCTATGGAGATGTACCGGCAGATTTATCAGGACATACGTTTATTATTGCGCCTGTAGGTAGTGTTGCCTCTGGGGGCTTACCCAATCCAAATGCAACCCACATTTTTAACGGTGATGGGATGATTTACCGCTTTGACTGGCAAGGCGGACAGGTGACTGTCAAAACGAAACTGGCACGTACACCTTGCTACTATGCAGATCAGGCAACTTTTAAAAATCCTACTTATCGCTCTCATCAATTTCGCGATCATGGGTTGTTACGCTTCTCCCCTTCCTTGGGCTTGCGAGATGAGGTAGATATTGCCTTTCTCGCCTTTAATACGGCTAAAGATAGCCAAGAGCGATTAATGATTACCTATGACGCTGGTCGTCCCTACGAAATTGATACCAATAGCTTAGAGGTTGTTACTCCAGTGGGAGGCAACACTGAGTGGAAATCGTTTCTACCTTTGCCCTATCCTTTCTTGCCTGTGTTGAGTACGTCTCATCCAGCCTTTGATGGTTATACTAACGAAGTTTTCTTAGTTAACTATGGGCGATCGCTGAGTAATTTTCTTGAAAGTGCGCGTTTCATTTATGACTTGGAACAACTACCCCAGGAATTCGAGCAACTGTTAAGTGCGATCGCTCAACTTTTAGACAACAATTCTTTGCGGATTCCCTTGGGAATGTTCTCAAAGTTTTCTCAAAGTTTCTCGCAACTATTGATTGGCTGGATTGAGAAATTGTTGGGAACTGCTATGCCAGATTTTGTTCGTCTGATGCGGTGGGATGGTGTCGGTAAACTCCAGCACTGGGAGTTGATACTGCCGGATGGTTCTCCGGTGCGAATTGAACAAAGTATGCATCAGTTGGCAATTACCAAAGATTATGTAGTGCTGATGGACACTTCCCTGAAAATTGGCCCAGAACAAATCCTGAATAACCCATTTCCCAATAGTTTAGAAACTGAGCGCCTCTTGCGGCAATTATTGACGCGATCGCAGCAGCCCAATTCCCCCATTTACATCGTGCGTCGGGCTGACTTGAAGGCAGATGTGACTACTGTGGTAGTTCGCCCAGCCCTAATTCCTTTAGAAACAGTGCATTTTTTGACCGATTACGAAAACCCTGACGGTCAAATCACAATGCATACTGCCCATCTCTGCGCCACAGATATCGCCGAATGGGTTCGCAAGTATGACATCTCAAAATTTGACGCTCCCAAATCTGCGCCTCTGCGGTTGGGAGGAATGTTATCTAATGGGCAAATGGATGTAGGTCGTCTGGGTCGCTATCAAATAGATGGCGAAACAGGTCAGATTCAAGATGCTAAAGTAATTTACGATACTCGCCGTCATTGGGGTATAGGGTTCTATGCTTGCCAAGAAAAGCTGGCCTCTGGATTGCCTCCTCAGCGGATTGATAATATTTATTGGCAATCCCTCGGTTTTTGGCCAGAACTGCTGACTGAGTTTATTTACAACTTGTACGAAGAGTATCCCTATCGGGCTGTACCACTAAAAGAATTAATGCAACGAGAAGAAGCATTTCACAATCGCCCTTCTTCTTTGTTTCGGGTCGATACAATCAAAATGGAGGTGGCAGATTTTTATGATGCGCCCTCTGGTTACTTCATCAGTTCACCCCAGTTTGTACCGAGATTGAACAGCAATGGCAGTTCTACAGATGGCTATATCGTCTGTACGGTATTTGGGGGAAATAACAACGAAATTTGGATCTTCCAAGCCGATCAATTAGGGGCTGGGCCTATATGCAAATTGAGCCATCCCCAACTGGATTTTGGCTTCACAATGCATACTGCTTGGTTATCTGCGATCGCACCTCGCACTTCTAGTTACGATATTCCCGTGCGACAAGACTATGAATCGTTACTTAAACAGCCAGCTATTCAGCAATTATTTGCAGAAGCAGTCTATCCACATTTTCAGTAGAAGACGTTGCGATCGCAGTAATTGAACTGACATTATATATTCACAAGGAGAAAGGGAAAGGGTAAAAGAAAAACCTTTCTCCTTTAGTTTTAAAAAATTTTACATACTTTGGTTTAATCGCGCCTACTTATATTATATCCGTATAATTAATTATGATTTCCACAGTCATTGCACCCCACCCCCAGCCCCTCCCCGCAAGCGGGGAGGGGAGACGAAGCATAGGTTTGGCGGGGTGGGGTTTTTCAGGTTTAATAAGTAATCTAGCGGGCATGATATCACTTCGGCAAAACCACGCTTTGACGCACAGCACGCTTGCGATCGCTTTTACGAGTGCCTCCAGCCATCTGATACTCATGGCTATTATTACCATATTTATAAGCAATACCACGCAAAAGTTTCTCAGAATAGTCTGCTAATTCCTGTTCATTTTCGACGAGCTGGGTTAGTAAGATATCGATAGTGGAGAGGGTAGTATTGTATGCTTCTAGAGATTGCCGCATCTTTTCGATTTTTTCAGTATAATCTTTGACTGTTAACCCCTCTCCGACATCGAGAGTGTGACTAATAGATTTCACGCTTGCTAGACGTAGTTCGGCTTTGCCAAGAGTACGTGAATTGCGTTTTCGCCTTCCCATAATTAATACTCATTTTCTCAATTTCTCATAACTCTATAGTGGACAATTGTTGAAGAGGTTGTCATACGTGGAATTGTTGATTTTTCTAAAAAAGCCTAAAATTTGTTTGCTTTATACCAATTTGTAATTACGAATTTTGAATTAACAATTGCGAATTGGTATAACATTAAAGCGGAAGTTGCTACAGCTTGCGCAAAACACGGAAACGTTAAAGCAGAAGTTGCTACAGCTTGCGCAAAACGCGGAAACGTTAAAGCAGAAGTTGCTACAGCTTGCGCGAAACACGGAAACGTTAAAGCGGAAGTTGCTACAGCTTGCGCGAAACACGGAAACGTTAAAGCAGAAGTTGCTGCAAGCAAAGCGGAAGTTGTTACAAGATTCAGTCGCTCCCTTCGACTTCGCTCAGGGAGCTTCGACTTCGCTCAGGGAGCTTCGACTTCGCTCAGGGAGCTTCGACTTTGCTCAGGGAGCTTCGACTTTGCTCAGGAAGCTTTGACTTTGCTCAGGGAGCTTCGACTTCGCTCAGGGAGCTTTGACTTTGCTCAGGGAGCGGGAGCGTTTTTGTGGTCGAAGCTAGTCATAGTCAGCCTACTGTAATGAGTTTCATTTTGACATTCAGCTAACTTATGCAACAAATTTGTATCCCCTGAAATTAGAGCTTGCTTCTTCTTTCGACTCCAACCTTGCACTTGTTTCTCACGCTCAAAAGCATCTACTACGTACTGATAATACTCACAAAAAACTAGTTTCACAGGCAACCGTTTTGCCGTGTGCTTTGCGCCCTCACCTTGTTGATGTTGCCACAGCCGCCGCTCAAGATCCGTTGTACTACCTGTGTAGTAGCTACCATCAGCACATTCAAGAATGTACATATAAGCCATAAATTGATTTGCGCGATCGCTTTCTATTAAAAAAGTGTTTCCTAAGCAAAGTGTTCCCTAAGCAAAGTGTTCCCTGAGCAGAGTGTTCCCTGAGCAGAGTGTTCCCTGAGCAGAGTGTTC
>NZ_JAVRCE010000075.1:0-38997 GCF_034530915.1 Nostoc sp. DedQUE09 | reverse complement strand
AAATTTGATGATTCCCCAACTGGTAGCTATACAGTAGCCCTACTGCTACCAGTTGGGCATAAGACTTTTACTGAAAAATTCTGGTGTAATGCTCACTGAATATGACTTACAGCAAATTTTGAGCGCTGGATTCATTCTCAATAACTTAAAAATTATTGAGAATTTATAATACATTTATGTTGCAATTGTGCTTCAATAATTCTTTCATTAACTTAACCCAGCCCTCTTAATATCCGATGATTTCTTTTTCATGCCTGGTTGTAGCGAACTGCAAACATAAACTAAACGCTTCAAACCGCAAACAAGGCGATTTTGAAACCACATTAACTGTAAATAAATCACTCCTGCGAGCCGATATCCTTTAGAACGCTTTGCCATTCTCCGTCTGGCTTGAACGAGCAATAAAGATTTTCGCCTGGTTTTTTCTGAACGTGAAGCCGACCGCACTTTTCGCATTGTTCGATAACGCGAATGTAGAAGCTGAAATTGCCCATGTAGTTTTCGATGATTTCAGCATCGGGCTTGCTCATATACTCTGGATCTTGCATGTGTGGCAAGTATTTGTGCATCCATTCAAGCCGCTTGCCTTGCACAGTCGCAGCCACTAACTCTGCCAATGCCTCTGCCGTTTTGCTAAAGTAATGTTCCTCATCTGTATCGCAAAGGATAACACCAGAATCATAGGTAAGAGGCCAAACTACATCTTTTATGACGTGACCACAGGGACAGGCGAGGGATGACATTTTGTTGTTACCTCCAATATTTTGCGCCGAAATGGTTATTCCTCCATCACCTTAGCCCAGTCCACATCGCGTTCGATTTTCCTGTTTTGGCACGATGACCCCTGAAACTCCCAATAAATAAGGCTTAAGAGCGAAGTAATCAAATTTTTCACCATTTTACCCAGGCTTGTCGTTACAAGTAACCTTTGCTGTTGACTCTGCCACTATTAAGTAGAGTTGTTCAGCAAACCAGATGTGTCAGAGCAAAGTGATCCAGAATTAATTTCTTTAGCACGACAGGGAGATAAAGCTGCATTTGGTCGGCTTGTGTTACGTTATCAGCCGATGGCGCAACGCATTGCAGAGCGAATGCTCCGCAATCAAGATTTAGCCGATGATCTTGTACAAGATGCCATGTTGCAAGCTTATCTTTCATTGGAGAAACTTCATCAGCCAGAGCGCTTTAAAAGTTGGCTATATGGCATTGTGCTGAATATTTGCCGCAACGAATTGCGCCGTCGAAAGGTGATCGTGTTTTCCATAGAAGCAATGCTGGGAGATTTAGCTGATACGCCATTATTAATTGATGAGAATTCACCCGCTCCTGAGCAAGTGGCAGAACAGAAAGAACTCCGCACTGCTTTACTAGAAGCAATCGATTCTCTATCTGACAATAATCGTCAAGCAACTTTGCTGTTCTATGACGAACAACTCAGTCTACAAGAAGTAGCAGTTCGCTTAAATATTTCAGTCGGTGCAGTCAAGGGGCGTTTGCACAAAGCTCGCCATCAACTCAGACAGCGTTTGCTACCTATAAGACCGAAGATTCAACCTATTTCATTTAAGGAGTTTAAGACAATGGCTACCAACACAAATACACAAATTAAGCCAGAACTTTGCTGTTCATTTTGTAACAAAAGCAGTGAACAGGTTAATCTTTTGATAGCAGGGCCACCACAGGGAAATGTCTCTATTTATATTTGTAATGAGTGTGTGGATGTATGTAATCAAATTATTAGCGTACAAATTCCTCGGTTGACACAGCTTGAATTTGAGTCATTAATGAATTCAGACGAATTGAGTGACTAAAATAAGTAAAGAAAGAGAGAATTTTTGGACTCATTTTGACTTTTAGAGCATTAGTGTAATCAACCTTTACTGGGGTGTTTTTCTTTCCAATATCTAAGAACTCATTGCGAATCATGCGGCAACACGGAGTATAAAGGGGCGGGTTTTTTGAACTGCTCGGCCCAACGATTGATTACTCTGCCCGTCCCGAAGACCGCATGAGTCGAGCGTAGCGGCAACGAGTTCGATCTGCACAGCGTGGGTCACAAACTAAAACCACGCTCCTGCTGTAAGAGCTTTTGTTGCTCCTCCCTGAGATGAGCTTCTAGTTCTTGACTCCAATCAGGATTATGGGTTTTGAGCCTTTTCCCCTGTGGCAACAATTCTAATACTGCACTAGCTGTTTTATTACCTTGCTCATCATTATTGAATGCTACGACAACCCTATTGAAACTCTTGAGAAATTCCATAGGTAGGTTATTCGGGTCATCAGCTACTATTAACATGGTTCTAGTTGGTGGTAGCCCTTTGCAACTTGAAAGAAGGTAGGTGGCTGCTGACATGGCATCAATCGGTGTAGAACACAAAAAGACGTTTTCTACCTTGTCCGTTGGTTGCCCTCCTAATCTCAGATAAAACCAACCTTTTTGTGTAGAGGTGTTTTGGTCGTACTCCACAGTGCGATGATTTTCTCTAGGCTTTGACCAAATTAATGCGCCAGTTTTTTCACCATCTAAATCACGCTTGATAAACAAAATATTTCGCTGCTCATCCATGTAAAGCAACTGATTATTATGTAATCCTTGCGAAATATAATCTGGTATATAGCGTTTCTCGCTTAAGTACTTGTGTAATACTTGCCAAACAACTTTATCCTCTGGTGGTGGCGTGAACTGAGGCTGTTGTTTGCGTTCAATTTCTTGAAAGAGTTTTTCTAACTGCTCAACTGGAAGTGGTTTAACAGGTTTGAGCAGCAATTCATGAATAGGTTCATCATCACGTTCTGTTTGGTAGTCAACGCCAAGATGTTTTTGCAAACCGGGGAAGGTATAAGCTGCACCTAACTGTGTACCACTGAAAGCCTGCCCATCTTTCTCATAAGAAATGCCTTTAGACTTACCGTTCCTAGTGAATCCTGTTCTCACACTGACACTAGCTTGTTGCAGCCGCATGAGCAGCGTTGGCATTTGGGGATTATCAACACTAGCCCTATCAATTGTCTGCTGAAGTTCCTCTTTAATAGTGCGTCCTGGTGGCTGCTCAAGTTTACCTAGCTCAAATTCTTCTTGCTCTCGCCTTATGCGTCTAATTTGTCCGGTGCTGGGTGTGCGTTGTAGTTTCTCTCTACTGCCCTGCACTTGCACTAACTCATAGTCTTGCTCAATTTGTCTTAGAACTTTCTCAGAGCGTAAATAATCCCAGGAATCATGCACTACTAGCCCTGTATCCATCCTGATCCGGCTGGCTGCAATGTGGATGTGGTCGTCGTCGGTGTTGTGGTGGCGAAATATCACAAACTGATTGGCATCAAAACCCATCTCCTTCATATAGCGATCGCCAATTTCGCTCCACTTTTCATCATCTAATTTATCATCTTTAGCTGCTGACAGCGAGACATGATAAACAACTCGGTCTGCATCAGAATTTAGTTGTCGAGACAGCTTAAACTCCCGTGCCAATTCTCGCGCATTTCTCCCACTCATGTTGCCGCCGATTAGTTTAGCTTCATCGCGTGATTCTAAATAATCCAACAGCTTGCGAAAACCTCTGCCTTTAGTCTGCTTCCCAATCATCGGATTCCTCTTCTTCCGAGTCGTCATCATCAACATCATCTGAGGCAATATCTCGTCTGCACTGATGCAACAGTTCTAAAAGTTCTCGTAACAGTTCTGGTTTTGCTGGTGGAGTTCGCCCCATTAATATAGCTGTGTTTGTAGCTTTAACAAGCTGGTTGAGATTATTCCCAATTTGTCCTAACTCCCAATATGTTTGTAGACTAATTTTACTCAATCGTTTTGGTAATGGACGCATCAACGCATTACGCCTCATAAGCTCACTCGCTGACATCCCTAAGTCTTGTGATTTTATTCGCAGCAAGTCCAGTTCTATGTCACTCAAGCGAACTGGAAAAATATGCTTTCGGACTAGAGCTTTAGACTGCTTGCGATTCGCCATAACTTAGGGGGAATGAGGACATCATGCGAGGGGGGTTTTTCAAGGGGGGTTTCCCCACTTGAACCAGTCTGCTGTTCGAGCGCAGCGAGACAAAGCGTAAGCTTTGAAGCATGGCTGGCTTCAAGCCCATTTTCGGGGTGAGCGAGGTGTCTAGTGCTACGTGTGTACGGAGGGCAGAGCAGGAGGCTGGGGGCGAGACTACAACGGCGTAGCCGTGCTGCTGATCATCCTACAACCTACAGGGGAGGATAGCAACGGCGTAGCCGGAATTTGAGATAATCAAGCAGAAGATAAATTCTGGTTTGGCGTAGCCACAATAGAGTCGATAAAAACGGCGTAGCCGCTATATGAAAATTATTTGATTCAGCGTAGCTGCCACACAATATAATAATCCGGCGTAGCCGTAATACTAAAAAATAATTTAGCGTAGCTGCTTTAACTAAAATTCTCTGATTCAGCGTAGCTGTAATAGTCAGATGTTTTAGCATTAGCTTGAATAAGATTACCAGCGAAGCTGCCACACTAAAAACTAGAAGGCGTAGCCGTAATACGGAAAGGTAATTCGGCGTAGCCTCAATAGTCAATTTTTTTGAGGATTTTGAATCAGATTTTTTCAAATAGTCGATAATTATCAGTTAATCGATATTCATGAGATAACCATGAGTGAGCATCAGAATTCAGAAGTAATTACAAAAGAGAAGATTGATGAAGCTATCAAAGCGCTTAAGGAGCAGAAGCCGAAAGAGCGAGAGTCTGTATCAGACAGAGAAGCCGTTCGCAAGATGAGGAGGTACATTGAGAAGCTGACCTCTGATAAGTACGGCTACAGTTATGATGAAGTGTCAGAGATGCTGAAAGGACTGGGCATCAATTTGAGTGGCAGCAGAATTAAATATTTAATAGGCGAGTTGAAGAAAAGCAGCCGTCGCCAGAAAAAAACATCTTCAAGCGACGACAATAATCGGTCATCAAATCCGGCTACTGAAACTCAGCTAACAGTTGTAAATACTGCGTCAGAGCAAGCTAGTAGTGAGCCGGATAAATCAACAGTAAATAGTGCAAAGGGCAAGAGACAAAGTAAAGAGCCAGTAGCGCAGCAGCAACAGGCTGAATCAAACCTATAATTAGAAAAATCTTATGAACATAGAATTATTAATTGGAACATGGCTGTTAACGGGAAGCATTTCTCTTAACAGCCAAATTAAATTTATCGGTGATGAACCAGATCCGAATGGTGTCGAAAATTGGTTGAATGGTAACAGCAACAATTTAATTGCTCAGGTAGAAGCAACCGAAGGGCTAACTCTAACTATCTCATCAGATGGGAAATTTTTTGAAGAAAGAACAGGCGAACCAAAAGTTTATTGGTTTGACAGAGAAGGGGTATTGGAGTCTGAAGTTATACCGTTTAACGGTCATCTAAGTTTCTATGACTCTAAAGCCTTCTTATTGGTTGATGATCTGGTATCGTGGGCTGTACCTAACGATGAAGTTAGTAAAAAAAAGCTCAGATACGATGATGGTGACACGAAAATAGCTGATAGCATTGAAGTTCAAGGAGAACAGCTTATACGAACCATCTCAGTAGTAACGGATGAACTTTACTTAGATAGAGCGATTATCGTATACAAAAAAGCAAATAAGCGAAGTCTTCTAACGCTGCCCTCTGCCTTCTGCCTTCCCCAACCAAGATCACCAAAAGTTGCCAAGAACCCATAAACTGAAATACTCATTTCTGAAGCATATCATGAGTTAAAATCTCATTTTTTAGTTCAAATCACAATTATTTAGTTAGCGACGGGAATAGCGATCGTCTTAATGCGGTATGAAGGGCATCGAGAAAAAGTCTCTGCACAGAGCCAAGCATTCGGGAATTGATTGGTCTCAAAACTGCATAAATAGCTAAAAATCAGCAGATAAGACTATTGAGGATGCTGTTGGTGAATTATTTCCTAACAAATATTCAATAAACCCGTTCTTTTGGGAAATGTTGGGTTTCCTTGCGCCAACCTATCTTCACTACTTTCATCCCTATAAGGATTGTGAATGAAATGAAGTTTTTTCTTGGACTCACAGGGCTTACTTCTGCTCTAATGATGTTGCCGCTTGCATCGACGGCATCTGCGGAAGGGTACATTGTGAACCACACAAATGGTAAATGCCTCGATTTCGCTGCTGGTTACTTCGATAATTCTGTTACTTTGCAACAATGGTCATGTGGCGGCAATTATGCATATCACCAGCAGTGGCGTTTTATAAATGCAGGAAGTTACCCCAATCAAGCTTCTTATATATTCCAGAATGTGAGAAACGGAACTTGCGTTGCGGTAGAAAATGACTCTCTTGCAAATGCAGCCAGAATCGTTCAACGACCTTGTGACGCATCGAACCCAAGTCAGCATTGGATACAGTTAACACGAGATGTTCTGGGCGTGAAAACCAAGTGGATGAACGGTAGAAGCGCGAAATGCCTAGACATTTGGAACAACGGCAACGGCACTGTTTTCCAGCAATATGATTGTGCAAAAGCAAGCTACTGGCCGCAGCAAATGTTCGTAATAAATCTTGTACCTTTAGGAGGAGAAGCACCGTACCCATTAGCACCGTACTAGGTGTGACTTAAAGGAAAAGATTGCCGTTTTTTAAAGTAAAAGCTTGCCGCAGTATGTCACTTAAAGGATAAAGTGACCGTTTTTTAACCATAAAGTGGCCGCTCAACAGAACCTATGACTGAAGCGTATTTGAAAGATTGAATGTGATCGCTTGTAAATTATGACCAAAATAGGGCAATGCAAAAATAAGCATTCCGGGTTTTAAGAGCGGCCACTTTATCCTTTAATTCCAGCCACATTATCCCTTAAGTGACACAGTAAAGGCTTAAAGCCTTATTATTTCATTAATTCTGAATTATTTGTCGAATCTCATTCAAGAATAAGTTTGCCGCAAGTCCCACGCTAAATGTAGGCAATGTGAGCATTTTTATGCTTTGCGATGGCGTACCCGCCCGCCGGAGGCGATCGCACTCTTGCAAAACGGGTATTTGACCACAAAACCAGTCAGGCGATAGGTTCGGCAAGCTTATTCTTTAATCTTTGGCAATCTTTTCCTTTAAGTCACACTAGGTGGATGCCTAAGTCAGAGAGGTGACTTTCTGGCTTGGGCATCCAAATACTGAGGTACAACAACTGAAAGCATTTTGCTCTCGTGTCGGGTCGCTCTTTTCTCGAAAGTGGGCAGAACACTGGTTTGAACTTGAAGAAGAAGTTTACTAATAAGCGAATTTTAGTGAGCTTTTGAGTTACCTTCCTTCTGTTGACACCTTTGAGTCGCTAAAAGCCTTCGATGCATCTGGCTGACTGGCTGGCTGGCTTTAAATCCATTATTGGGGATTAATGGGTAAATGACTTTGGGCCAGTGTGGATTGTCCAGTAAATTTGTTTATCTATTTAATTACCGTTAGTGGACGGAACTGAAAACAGTTATTTTGAGGCGATGGGTTGATCTAACTGTCATATTTTTAAGCTGACCAGGATGGGAAATGGTACGAAAGTCGCAACTATTCCATGAGGCAACTAAGCTGTAGGTAAAGGCTACAACTAGCACAGTGATTTACTTAGATTTACAGTTAAGGATTCCGGTTAAGCTAGGGCCTTCTCCTTAGCCAGCCAGTTTTGGAAGATTTCATCACGTCCATCATCACCGTCAACCACACGGTAAACTCGTTGGCGATCGCCCGTTCCATCACGACAGATGTATTTGAGTTTTAGCCCTATCTTTTTCAGCAATCGCCTTAAAATCACGATGGGGCTGTCATTATCGTTGAGGGTGATTCCCAGGACGGTTTTCACCTGCCACTTCACAAATAGGGCATTGTTAGCCAGGAGCACGAGATCAGCATCAGTTCCCCGGAATTCGCGGTCATCGGCGATGAATTGAGGGATGTTGAACAGTTCCAAGGCATGAATTACCAGCCCAAGCTGACCACCGTTAAAGTCTGGTAGCCATGCGCTCTTGGCAAGAAGCATTTTTTCACCCAGTTTGCGATCGCGGTCAGCGACTTTCGCTCTGCCCAAGGTCAGGTAAAAATGCAATCTTAATTGTGGGTAATAACCTTGATCGTCTTTTTTGACGAGTTCCGAGGTAACATCCACACCGTAACGTTGCTCTAGCTTATATTTGCGCTCAATGTGGCGTTCAGTTGTGGTTTTAGCTCGTTGTTGTTGCAGCGCCTCATATTTGGCAGCAGTCATCGCCGTTGTATCGGCAGCAGTTATATCCTGACATTCGCCGTTGTAAACTTCATTTGTTTGGGCGGTGATTTCGTTGTTTAACTTTTTGCGAATTTTATTGTCATGGACATCGACAATGTTATGACCTTCGTTGCCTAATTCCTCTAGCACAGTGTCGCGGTAATGAATCATACCCGCATTAATCCGACAGGCCATTTTGCCAAAAACGTTTAAGGCAGTGCGGTTAATGTTGATTTCATCGCCGTCAATGATCAATGAAGCATTCTGTAGCAGCTTCAAGTTAGCTTGAAAGCGTTTATGCTCACAGGCTAACAGGGATTTGAGGTTAATTGCTCCGTTACCAATCTTTCCTAAGCCATGACTAGCTACCCAAAGATGACGCGGTATCGCCTCTCGGACACGGGCTAAGGCTTGGCGAGTGGCATTTTCTGGTGCTACTCCCCGGAAGCATCCCCAAACACTGGTAAAATGCCCCCAAATGTCAATGCTGACCCCTGTGCCGATGGATGGGGAGGCCAGCACAATGTCATATTCCAGCAGCACCTTATTTAATCTCGAGATGCAGTTGTAAGCTTCGTGTTGCGGGTCGGCAATCGTTTCGGAGTCAATGCGAAGTATTTTGTGATCGGGGAATTGTTTCTTAAACCTCGCTTCTAAAACTTTGGTTCCCCATTTGGATTTAGCTTTTTGGCAATCAACGGCAATAAAGGGCTTACCCCCGGTTTTGATGTGGGCTTCCAGGGCAGCTAACCAATTAACCGGGGTAGTTTGTTTGTAGTGGTAAATGTTCCAGGGTTGACCCTTCCAGTTGTTGACCACCACCCAAGGGGTAACGTTGGTTTCTGCCAGCCCCATGACCATTTCTGGTGATAAATCAGATAAGTCAGCATCAGCCAGGATGACTTTACCACGTCCTGGGGCGAAGGCGTTTTTGAACAACTGGGAAAGTTGGTTGAGGACTTCCACTCGATGCTTCTTAACTTCAGTGTTGGCAGAGAGCAAGTGCCAGATCACCTGCTCGGACTCGTCAATGATCACTAAAGGTTCTTTCCAGTAAAGGGCGTTAAATCTGGCTTGACCGTTGGGGTGTAAACTGTCTACACACAGCGCAAAACCAAGTAAAATCCCAGTTTCGCTGTTTCTGACTTCGGTGATGTAGGGGATGCCTACCCTGTCAGCGATCGCTTGGGCTAACTGTACCCTGTGCGATAAGAGGATAACCGGTTGACCGTTGGCGATCGCCTCCCTCACGATCGCGGCAAATGACTCGGTTTTACCAGAACCTTTAGGGGATTTGAGTAAAATCAGTTTAGCGGTTTCCGGGATGGTCAATGCTCCCAGGTAACGCTGATTCAGGACGAGTGCCGCCTCAATTGAGAGTCGGCTGTACTCTTTGACCTGCCATTTTTCTTTTGTCAGTGCTAATTTTATAATTTCATCAGTAACAGCTGGCCCCCTAGCGGCGATTAAGTCATCAATGCCTTTTTCCGGGTAACTCCACTGTGTCACTAGGACTTGACAGCCGCAGGCAGTTAACAGTTTTGCGGTTTGGCTAATGGCAATATTCACCCGTTGGACTGTTTCTGGTTTGGTGTCGTGGTCAAAGCAGATGATGAATTTACGTGCAAGAGTGGCGAAGTGTTGTAGCTCTGGAATTAGGTGTAAATTACCTGTGGGCTGTCCAAATTCATCTTTGGGATTGCGGTAGCCACTGTTTATCCCAGGAAGGGCGATCGCTGCATAGCCCATAGTGAGTAATGCCCCTGCTTTTTTAGCCCCCTCACAAATCACAACTGGGATGTTGTACTTCCATACCCAATGCCAGAAGCCTAATGCCCTATCTTCATCACTAATGGGCAAGTCATATCGTGCGGCTACACTCTCCCAAATGTAATCTGGTACTGCCAGGAAGAATGCCCTTGTTGGCACTCTTAGGGGATGTTCATACTTGATGAATTTAAGAACTTTGTTCAGGTCGCGCCTGGGGCGGTCGGGCTTCATGCCGCCCCACATCATGGGGCTATAATCGTTAAGCGGGTCAACGCCACTGCACCACCAGTTCAATCCTTCGATGTGGCGATACTTCTTCAGTACCCCGTCTCTGAGTCGTCCATCGTTACGGCGGGGGACGTTTTGACCATAAAACAGGTAATCGTAGGCGGCAGTACCCGATACGGAAATCACGTTTAGCGCAATAATTCCAGGGTCAACAGCACTGGCTAACCATTCATTCCAATGGTGCGCTTCTATGTGAGAGGGACGGGATATGATCTCGTACCTCTCTGTGACTTCAAATTTTTGAAGTCCATAGTTACTATTTTTCACAGCTTTTTCCCTCAAATACGTTGGTTTTCAGTATTTGGAGGGGATTATCGCGCTGCTATACCTTATATCTACGAGATTTACTATTTTGCTTGTTTAGAATTTTTTGGTCAAAAATTTTGATAAATTTCTATGCAAAATTTCGCAGTGAAAATATAGAAATTTCCACAGCAGCTCATATAATATGAGTAAGCAGCGCGGATTAAATCTCAGTTTGCCAAGCAGTGGTGGTCAAGCTTCCACACTTTTAGCCACTTTTTGGAAGGTTTGAGATAAGTTCCCGCTCCTGAAAGCTTATAAAATTGAACTTTTGCTACTGGACAAAGCGTTTAACTATTTGCGCTTTGTCTTTTTGCTTTTTGGTTTCCTTGTACTCACCTCCGTATCTCATTTAATTAAACAATAGCTAGATCATACAAAACTTCTGTTTGTCTGAAATTTAGCAAGGCTCTAATTTCCCTAGAAATTACTTAATAAAAGTTGATACTGTTGTTATTCCGGTTTTTGCTAAGTTTCTCATTGTGTTTTCTCCTGCTTTTTCTCCCTAGCGGCAATAGCTTCTTGACATAGCACGACAACCATTTGACTTACTGTTCTAGTTTCATCAGTGGCCAATCCTGCAACTTGCTCATAGATTTCTACGGGGAAAGTTACATTTACTCTTTTACCTTTATACTTTGGCATTTACTAGATAGCTTTAGGCACTATTAGTATCAAAATACCTTATTTAATGTGCCTAAAGTATAAGCAAAGTTAGTAGCTAGTAGTGCCTATTAGTATCTAACAAGTGCTATAGTAACATTGTCAGCCAAAAAACGCCACTCAACAAAGGCAACAGAAGCCAGAAAGTGATGCTACGGCAAGCCTCTAGCTGGATGTGTGGATTTAAGGCGATAAGCGCCTCTAAATTCTGCAAAGCCAGAAAAATCAAGACTTTAACAATTATCTGAACCATGACAGCTATATATTCCAATGCCAAAAATTGGCTAGTTCAAGCAGACTTGTTAGCCAAATCCGGGCTAACTGACCTCATCGCCGGAAAAGACGCAGGTGCAGGTTATGGCAAAGCAATCATCGGTGATTTTTCGATCATGATGCCAGCCGCATACTCACTTGTTCGCAACCGAAACATCATGCACCACGAAACCATCTCAAAAGATGGGGCATGGCTGCGATATGTAGAAGGTTCACGCCTGGACTTAAAAGACGTTCAATTCTTTTGGGGCAGTGCGGCTCTAGCGCAAAGTGACCACACCCTGTTACACGAAGATAAGGCGAAAAAAGCAGAACTGGCATTAGAAAGCATCCTTGCAGACTTAGCAGTTCTGAATATACCCGATGGTGTCAAACTTTCGATTAGTTTGAGCAATCACAACCCCGAACGCTGGGCAACTGAGATTAAATGCAGGGTTGAAGGCACTCACACTTTTGAACATCTGCACCCTGTAACCCGTTCCATTGTCAGCAAGACAGTTGAAATCATAGTCACAGGCATTTACCCCGAAGGATTCGGAAGCATTGCCCATTGCTTATTCGGTGAAGCGTCCCTGGTACTTGACCCCTCAGAATTAGCGATCGCACTCGATATCGGTTCATCAACTTGGTTGATTACCGTGTTCAACGGCAGTGGTGCAGTGATTGACCGTCACCTGATAGAGGGTGGAGCGGGTGAACTGCATTCGATGATTGCAGAATCTCTCGACAAGCGAAACGACCGAGTAAGTCTGTTGTCCAAGGATGTGAAACACTCGCCCAGTCTCGTTAACCAAGGGATTATTGAAGGGACTTTCACTTATGGCGGCAACCATCTCACAGGCAAGAAGTTTGAAACCGAGTACAGCCAATGCCTTGATCAGTGGTGGAGTAACAGGATTGAGAAATTCGCCAACTTTGTGACGGCTGGTAATTATCTAGACCGCGCTAAATACCTTGTCGCCTGGGGTGGTGGTGTTTCGCTGCCCGTGGTGGATCAAAACTTAGCCGGTTTAGGCTTTGTGGTCTTGAACAATCCCCAATTCATTAATGCCTTGGGGTTGAAACTATTAACTCAAATTGCAAAGGGAGCTTAATTAATGAATTACGAATCTCGGCGTATAACCATCTCCTACCTAGCAGTAATTGAATTGTGCAAGATTTTTGATTTACCCCAAGATGCACCGACACAAGCACTTTCAGCAGGTGTAGAGAAGCTGATTTTTCAACATGGCAATGTACAATCATCGCCCAAAGTTGAAACACCGCAATCTACACAGCCCAATAAATCGGCACTTAGCGCAATGGTCACTAATTTTAAAGGGGCAGCATGAGCAGAACCACATTCAGAAACACGGTTTTAGGCATTGGAGCAACAGCAGCAGCGTTAGCCCTTGGCTACTTCGGAGTCCAGTACTTTGGCAGAAACAATATGTTCACCATCGCCGCAGCTGTGGGAGGTGCAGGGGCTATCAGCTATGTACTTCAGAAACCGAACCAGCCAGAAGCGCCAACCGTACCGATGAAAACCCAAAGGAAAGGAAAGAAGTCATGAGCGACCAAGACACTGTGCAAACACAACCATCGCTAACAACAACCGAAATCATGACTATTATCCTCGGTTGCGAACAGACTCTTAGGTTTGTGCAAGCATCTCCCAATTACCAGCAAATTGAAGCGTCCGAAAAGTTCAGTACATCAAATGACCTGCGTCTGGGAGATGCTGTGTAAGCTTTGATGGAGATTCACGAAGCAATCCTAAATATCGAGTTTTATTCCCAAGTCGAGGGACAAACTTATGCTTTCAATGACAGTCTTACAACGTAACCATCTGTACGAATTTCGAGGTCAACAACTGCGCTACAGCCACCTTTCTAACTCTAAAGTCAATGCACCTTTCATTTTCAATGACTCGAAAGGCAGAAGAAAAGAATTAAGCCAAACCCAAGTGCAGAGGGAGGTTTTTGAACTTGTTGAGTTTTGTGAAAACTGATGATGAAGCGATTGCACCGACGGCCAATCATTGCAATCGCCCCACTTCGGGACGTATCTCGATACGCAAAAACGAAAGTACACAAGGATTCTAACAAATGACACTTGATTACAAAAATCCCAACGATTGGGGCAAATCGCCTCTGACTGACCGCGCTTTGAGATTAGAGCAATTCAAAGCGGAAAATTCTGAACAATGGGCAGCAAGGATTGAGGCGGATATTGAGGCGCTTGACACACCAATCTTCGAGAGTGAAGATTACCCACCCTTTACCGGGACGGAATTTCTAGCAACTCATAAAACCATTGATGACCATCCATACTCTGCTGCATTTGGTCAATTCTTGGGTAACGGCATTGACCCGGATATTGCAAATATGTTGGCGTTTGGTTCTAACCGATTTGATTTAATCTCTGAAGATTTTGACGACCCCGTAAGGCAATTAGCAACGAGAATTTATAGCCGATTTGAAGACATGGGCTATTGGGATGAAGTGCCCCAAGAACCGAGTGATATCAACTACGACAACATACCTTATTAGGAGGTTCAGTAATGGATTTTGCAATATGTAATCCGGTCGTTGGTCATGCAAGCCATATTGATGAGAAAGCACAATCTTGGGGAGGGTTTGAGTCTGATATTCTGGGCTATCTCTCTGATATAAATAAGCTCGAACAGTTTGCCGATTATGCGAATAATGCCCAAGAATTATCTGACCGATTAGAACCATTTCTGGACAATGCCAAGGTCGTCTTTGAGGCGATGGAGAAGTTAACAAAAGGTCAGGTGACTTGGACTGAACTTCGTAAACAATACGGCTCTCATGTTGCGGGTGCAATTGGTAAAATCCGTAAACTTAACGCTGAATTTGACAGCGAGATGAGTAAAATAGATGCCCAAGATAGAGCCGAATTGTTGCGGATTGACCAGAAACGTAAACACGCTTTAACTGAAGTTGCAGCCCAATTACACCATGATTTACAAGCAGAATTGTGGAGGCATGAAAACAAGATTAGCGGCATCGAAAATAGACAGACTGTACAAGCCGAAAGGCAAGCCATCACAACAGGATTGAGAGAGAAACGCCAACAACTTTTAGCTCGTGCAAGGTTTGGCTCACGGGCATTAGAGCCTAATCTTGCCCCCCAAGAAGTGATACCAGTTACCAGCCAAACTTCTGCACCAGCATCAAGTGTTTCTGCAACAGGAACAGTTCGCGGTTGGGGTGCAATGCTGGGTAACTTGTGGCAGAAGTTGGGCGACAGATAACTATTAGTTAAAAGGACACAGGCTGATGCTAGTAAGGAAACGAAATGAAGATCCTCATAGCGTCAGCCCTTTTTCAATGGAAGGGCTGGCACAAACACCACAATCAACTAAGCAGCAGAAACAACCCGAACAGTTACCACTACTGCCAGAAAATAACCGAGGTAGAACATTTAGACGTGCTGGTAATGCTTGTGAAATTGTCGCTGGCAGTTGTCTAAATAGTGCAGTTATTTTCACTTTTCATCTGTTGCAAGTTCACCCAGTTGGAATGTTCTTAGCTGTTGGTACTGCACACTTGTATTTTACTGCCACTGCAACAGGTGAAGGATTTAATAATTTCGTCACTAATTTAATGACTGGATGCAGTGCGTCACTGGCGTTATTGTGTGCCCTTTCAGAACCGATTAGTGAATGGAATGAAGCGAGAACTTCTACTAGTACAGTTAAGACTTCTATTGAGTCGGTTTATAAGCCAAAAACTGCTGAATCTTCCAGTTGGATGGATGGTGCAGGAGTGGCGATATTCGTAGCACTATTAATGATTTTTCTGTTTGGTGGAAGGAAGAGTAAATGAATTATTTAAGCGAGAAACATAAACAGTTATCTGAGTCCCAACAATCGGGTTTCATGTTGTGGTTTGGTCGGTTGCCGATGGACAAGAAAGCTGTTGCCATTGGGCTGAGTTTAACTGTGGGAATTAGCTCGGCTGCAATGGCTTGGAAAGGGGAGTCAAGCGACCGCATTTATTTCTGCATTCGGACTCCCCAAAGCTACCTAAAGTGTAACGACAAGAATAACCGACCTTTCAGAATAACGCCCTACTACTGGAAGCAGTGGCAGTTAGATGGAATGCCCCGTCAAGTAGTGCGTGACCCAGCTATGGGGGTTAATGGGCTGGTGAAAGCGACTAACCCATATAAGCCGTTTTGGGGGTTTGGTGGATTCCTGGGGTTTGCTCTTGCTGGGTGGATGCTGCGCCATTGTCAAAATGAGGAGAAGCAGAGAGCAGTTTTTGAAGACATCGCCCAAAAACGGGACGCAGCGAAAGCAGAGATGGCTGCACGCTCCGAGTTATTGGACAGTTACCGGGATGTTGCGATCGCAGAAGTTCAACTACAAGCTGACTTGGATCTAATCGCCAATGATCGCACTGTGGATATCCAAAAAGCCGAGATTTACGCCCACACTGAAATTGAAGTTACCCAAATGGAGGCAACTGACGCTATCTTTGAGGCGCAAACCGCAGGCATGACCGAGCAACAGAAGGCGGAGTACATCAAGCAGTTGCGTGACATAAAAACGCCTTATCTACAAGGTAGTCAGACTTTACAGGGGACGATTGACCCTAACGATAAGGTTACTGGATCTGAGCCAGGAGCGATCGCCCCCGGTGACAAATATCGCTGGATCAACAACACCATCGGCTACCCCACTTTGATATTTGGTGGCATGGGTGCAGGTAAGTCCTGGACTACCAGAGAGATTATTTGGGCAAAGCGTCAAGCCGGTTGGAATCAAATCTTTGTACTTGACCCTCACGGAACAGAAGTTGAATGGCGCGGCGTACAGTTGATTACTGGTTACAAGGAAATAGCCGACTTCATGCAATGGTACATGGCGGAAATGCGCCGCCGTTACAAAGCCTATCGTGAAAGCGGAATGGTTGAGGAGCAATGGACGCAACACTTAAGAGACACAAACCAACATTTCTGTGTAGTCGCTGAGGAGTTTACAACTTGGACAGATAACATAGTTGAGCCAATGCCAGACGATTGTGAGGATGAAAAATGGAAGCCCGACCCTGATTTTATTGGTAAATGGTTTCGCTGTGCCATGACTGAATCTCGCAAACAATTAATGATTCCTTTGTTCGTAGCTCACGACCGCACAATGGAGATTTTAGCCAAAGCCAAAGGGTTATCAAAACTTCGAGATGCGGCACTGTTAGAAGTAGAATTAATCGCAACTATTGACCCAATCACGACAGAAGCTAAAGCTAGTGGTAGAGGTAGGATTAAGCTACCTGGACATGGGCAATGGATTGATATTGAACTACCCAAGTTAGACCACAAGCGAATTGATTTTCGGCTTGATAAACCTGTGACCAGTAATGAACCGCCAACCATCGATAAAGCCACTTTAGAGCGGATTTATAAACTGGAATTCAATCTTGGTAACAAAGCAGGTGACACCCAATCTGAACCTAAGAAACTATCACCCCAGGCGCAAAAGCTGTATGAATATCTCACCAGAACTGAACGGATTGAAGCTGATGTAAGAGAGTTCAAGGGCAATTTTAAAGTGAACGGTGAGAGATTCACTGTAGAGCAAATCAAGGGCTGGATGTATGAAATTGTTGGAGCATCTTTAGCAGACTGGATAGGCGAGGGTGTTATCAGGCTCAATCAAATTTGACTGCGATTGGTGTCTGGTGTCTCGCCTCAAAAACACCCTTTTTTAGCGGACACTCCTCACCGGACACCACAGACACCAAAGCTTGAAAGCCTTATCTAGCATAGACACCAGCAGACACCAGCCTAGACATCACCCAGACACCAAGTGTCTTCAACGTGTCCGCTAGACACCAATAATAAGTCCGCCAATAAACAGCCATTTATTATTAGAGGATTATCAACATCATGCTGAGAATAGTAATTGTTGAACCAGAAACATTCACACTCTTAGGTATCAAAGGCGCTATTTCACAATCTCCTGATATAGAAGTAACTGGTGATGCCACCAGTGGAAAGCTGGGGTTTCAGTTAATTGAACAGACCAACCCTGATGTTGTGTTAGTTGATTTACTATTGCCCGATATGAGTGGTTTAGAACTGACTCGTTCAATTAAAACAAAGACTAATAGTAAAGTGGTGATTTTTACTAATCAGACTCATTCCGACTTTATTAAGTCAGCTTTTCGTCATGGGGCTGATTCTTATATGCTCAAGAGTGCTGATGTAGAATTGATTGAACTAGCCATCAAGAGAGCTTACTTTGATGAATGCCTGCTTGACCCGAAGCTGGCTAAAAAACTGTTAAAAAACCTTGATAAAAATAGATATATTGACCCTAGTTTTGCTGATAAAAACTTGCTTGACTCTCCCACCGAACGACAAATACAAGTCCTGCGTTTACTGGCTCAGGGTTTAGGTTTTGAGCAGATTGCCAAAGAAATGTTTCTCTCTGTTAGTACAGTCAAACATTACGCCAGCGATTTGTACAGTAAATGGCACGTCAAGAACAGTTATGAGGCGATAAAAAGAGGGGCGATGCTTGGTTATATCGACTACAACTTGATTGTGAATGAATGATGTATTAGTGATGACTACTAAAGGGTAAAATTAGAATAAATATTTTATTTTTTCAACAATGCAACAATGACAGTTACAAAAATATTTGTGATGCTAAGGATGATAACAGACCAAAGTTGCCATCTTTTGATTACTTCTTCACGGGCTTCAAGATTTCCTTTTCTAAGTCTTTCGATATGTTGTAAACCCCAATCGATAATTGAGAGTGAAGAAGGAGGCGCATCTTTTTCTATACGAAATTGACTACGGAAAATATCATCAACCGTTAATTCTTCAATTGCCTTTAACTGTAATGTCTCGTTCTCCAAATCACGAATCCAAGCTGGACGCTTACTGATATGTGATTGCATCTCAATCTTCCATTCGTTCAAACGGCGCAAAGGTACTTTCGGTCGAAACAACTCACCCCGTTCTTCTACAAGGCTTTCTAGATCGTAATTATTGGGTAGGTTAAGTCGATATTTTATTCCTTTGTAAGTCATGATGGATATAGGATCATTACAAGCTAAAACCCATGCAGCCGAAAGGATATCAAACTTATCGCGGCTATTGATCAATTGAGGTCTTTTCTTCATCACTATTTTTATATATTGGGGAAACACCGACATCATCCCCGTTAGGAGAAGATGACTATTTACAATGTTTACTCACATTGGGTAAAGTCCTTATTATACAAGTAGTGTTTCAAACCACTCTAGATTATAAACGTTTGTTGCAGTAGCAATTTTCTAAAAGAAGGCTATAGCTGAAAATTCATTAGTCAATTTATTAATTTTTCTCACTGGGAATCCTTCAACATTCCCGTCAACAACTCCGACATCTCCCACAGGTCTTTATTCCTGTTGTCATCATAAATCATCAGCGTTCGCGGGTCAGCATGACGGCTCAATTTCTGCACCTTTCTGATATTCCCATCAGTGGCATCAAGTGCCGCCGTAATTGCCGAATGCCTAACCCTGTGCGGTGACATGGGTTTCTTGACTCCCGCCTTCTTAAAAGCAGTAGCCACTATTTTATAGATGGCATCCGTAGTCAATCTATGCCCGGAATTCTGAAAATCTAACGCCGTAAAAATCGGTAAATTGCCATTCAAATCCCCTCGCGCTATCAACCAATCTGCAAGAGCAGCCGCCACATCTTTTGACATATCCAAATATTCTTCATTGGTTCCCTTGCCCTTCCCCAAAACTCTCAACTTGCGCCCATAAAAATCAAAGTCACCCACATTAAGATGACATATCTCTTGGCGACGCAAAGCTAAACCCCACAGCACCAGAAAAATTGCATAGTTGCGTTTACCAATCAAAGTCTCCCTATCAAACTGCTGAATCACAACAGCGATCGCTTTGCTATCAACACCCCGCGTATCTCGGTACGCCTTAACCTTCTCCCCCGACACATCTTCCAGGGAATAGTTGCACACGCCTAACTTCCGCCCCATCTTCGCCAACGACTTAATCGCCGCCAACCGCCGATTAATTGTCGCTTCCCGTAACCCAGATGCTATCAATTTCGCCTTATACTTCAGCACCACCATCACCGCCTGCTCTCGCTGCAAGTGCAAAAACTCCAACACGCTATCCCCAGTCGGGGGCATCAAAGTCATCTTCAGAAAGAAATCCCTCAAATCCTTCTCATAAGCACGCCGAGTATTGGGGTTGCGCTTATCTGCCAAAAGCTGCGCCAACACATCCGGGTCTTTGTCTAACTGCGCGTCAAAATATCGAGCAATCGGTGCATCTAAACACGCCTCCAACTCGACTTTTACGGGGGTAAGACTGGAAAAAAGAGCCTCGCTGTGGTGGTTAAATTGTTGGGCATCATGGATAGTCGAGAGGTTATTAAGGCTCGGCTCTTTTTTTTGTCCCAAATGCGAGACTAGCTCACCAAAAATTGGCTTGTTAGGCATAAATGCTCACTACTGCGTTATTGATAATGTAGGTTTCCAATAACGTTCATCATACCTCGGTAAGGAGGAGCGTTAATCCTTACATTCCGCGAACAGCTAAGTCCTGATTGCGGACGTGATAAGGTGTTAATTGGCCATGCTAGTTCTGTAATTTCCTTATTGATATCAAAATTAATAGCCTATACTTGGACAAATGGTGCAGCAGACTTGGGGCCATGTCAATTTATAAACCACCCTCTGCAAGTTTTTGTTTCCCGATCGGCATGGGTTGGGGCATATTCACAAAGTGAGTGCTGACAAAATCCGAGAGAGATACCTGTGTGCGGTTGGGGATTGAAGGGGTGAGTACACACAGTTTCAGGAGGACGGCGTTAACCAGGATGAGCGATGCTGGGATACCGTTGCGCCACATTCAGGAGATATCGGGGCATCGGACTTTGGCAGCTTTGGGGCGATATCTGGGGGTAACTGAGAAGCAGAAGCAGAACGCTATCTCAGCTTTGGATTTTTGAACAATGTAGGGAAATAGACGTTTTACCAACATTCGGTTAAAAGTTGGTATTTACAAAATATCTTTCCTATTCTAGGCGTGTGTTCCACCTAAATGCCCTTTCTTGGAGGAATATCTCTGTTGATAAGCTTTGTCACAATAGGAAATCCAAAACGCCGCAAACATTCCATTTACCGTAGTTGTCAAAACACTACCAATACCCCAAAAAACATCACTTGCTATTGCAGATGTAAAATTGAAAAAAATGTAAGCACCTCCAAAAGCTGTAACTGTCACAACTCCCATTTTTGAAAGAAGTTTGATTAGGTTTTCTGATGAAAGGTCTTCGTCATTGTAAATTTTCCAAATGTTTAAACACATGGTAATGTCCGTAGCAGTCATAACAAATTGCGTTGGAATACTTGTTCCAGGAGGTGCAACTCCTACTGTTGTACCCGAAGCGATTGCATAAATAAATGCTGTTACTATTGCATCCTTTCTTCTTCTGTTTATATCTTTCATCAAATCACTCCTTTTTTATTAAATGTACTGCACCAAGATGTTTGTAAATACCTGCAAGATGTCTTGAAAAGGCTTGATTTTTTGCAGATAAGGGCTTTTTGGACTCTGAATGTGGCAAATTATCAAACCTAGACAGGATAAAGGGTTTCAGACCATCTTGCTGGAAATTACGCGCATCTTGCTTTAACACCCTGTAACACTTGGTCGCATAAAGCTGCAAGTCCTGATATCTTGGACAGTGTAGAACGTTTGCCCTACGAAGTACTGTCTTCCTGCTCTTTTTGCTTGGCTTCCCAAGCAGACTTAACCTTGCGAGTGACTTCTTCTTTCTCTTCAGGTTCAAGTTCACGACTTTGTGGAGTAATGCGCTCTGCTTTCTTGCGTTCAATTGCTTCCACCAAGTCTTTGAGTTTAACTTCTCCACTTGCTGGATCAAACCCACTTTTCTTGGCTTTCAAAGCTACTCGAATTGCAGCATCGATAACAGCTTCTCGAATTTCTCGTCCGCATACATCGGTTACTTTCGCTAGCTCATCTATAGAAACATCAGAGGCTAAAGGAAGTTCTTGAGGCAGATGTTTCTGCCAAATCTGATAACGACAGTTCTCATCAGGCATCGGAAAATGAATATGTCGTACACGTGTCTCAAAAGCTACATCATAGTTTTCCACTAGATTGGTGGCGAAAATTACAATTCCTCGAAATTGCTCCAAACGAACCAGTAATTCACTACGCATTGAGTTAATTGCTTGTTCAGAACCAGAATTAACTTCGGTAAGTCTCTTAGATAGTAAAGAATCTGCTTCGTCTATAAATAAAACGGCGTTATCACGTTCAGCAGCATAGAATATAGCCTTGAGATTTTTTGGCCCATCTCCATGAAACTTACTTTCAATATCAGCATAACTAGCCAGTAATATTTTTTTACCAAGACGATTGGCAATGGCATGGGCAGCTAAAGTTTTTCCTGTACCTGGCTTTCCCCAAAAATTTAACACTGTGCTAGGAAAGGGCTGAATTTGTTTAAGATTCCACTTCTCAAAAACAACTGATTCAACCTCTATTGAATCAATGGCTGCTAACAAATTTTCCAGAACTGTTTCGGGAAGAACCAAAAGATCAAAATTGTAAGCTGGAGGTTGAGGTTGATACTGCTGAGACCGTTGCTCTATGGAAATTTCATCTTTCATATCCTTATTGGTCGCGTTTTCACTCTCGACCTGGTTGGAGTTACTTTTATTAAGATTGTGATTAGTATCGATTGTGATATTTACTTTTTTAATTCCTGTATCATCACAAAATGAAGTAATATCTCTAATGAGCCTAGAGCGTAAAACAGCAGCTTTTTCTGCGTGAATATTATCTGGAATGCCTTGAATTTTAACCATAGTTTCCAACTATCAAAACTTTAATATTTTCAAAGAACCTGCAATCCAATTTAAACTAATTTATTTGTCTTAGGTGAGAAAGTGTTTATTACCGTGCAAAAAATCAAACTTGAAAGATAACTTTGGAAGCAATCTCTTAGCATAATATTAATTTTGGTTGAAAGCTTTACTTAAATTAACTTCAAGTTTGATTCTGCAAAAAAGCCTGGTTAAATAATTGACCAAGTATCTACTAATTTTCCAGGTGAAAACCTTTATTATTCATAGACTACAAGTTCACTATTACGATGAAGATTTTGCATTTCTGGATCCATTCTTTCAGACTCAATAGCTCGAACTGCTTTTATCTCGCTCCTACCAGTATCAAAAACACCTTGAACAGTTTTAAAATTGCCCGAATCAAGCTTCTTCTGTAAAGTGAATGCAATATTATCTTTATTTGCCAGCTTTATTTTAGACCTCTCACGAAACCAATTCACAACCTCATTCATCACAAGACGAGCAATAAAAATAGTCGCAATGCCTGCTGTAGCTGTCGTAATGAAAGCTATCCAAAGAAGTGTTTCTAATGCCATAATCATCACCACCTCTACTCAACTATTACTAAATCTTGATCACCAAAAGTCTCAGCAAGTTCGTCATCAAATTTTTCAACAAGAACTTGTCTACCATAGGGAGTGTCATCGGGTTGACAGACAAGCTGATTATCACTGTCTAGGAATACTTGAATAAACATATTTCCTTTCAAATGATAATACTTCAGCATTGCGCCTTTTACTATTTTTGGGTCGGGAGGACGATTCACTACAAAATAGCTAATCGCTTTTTCATACCTCATGATAGGAACAATTTCTGGTTCTAGAGGAATTTTTTGTAATAGACCCCTTATTGAAGTGCGAAACTCATTTGAAGAGCTTTTATAAGATGCTAGAAGTTGCCTTCCTAACTCTTCTAAGCCTGGTACAACATTTGTCATATCAAACTGCTTGGGCTGTTTTGTTGAGATTTCATCTTTATCAAGTTCTCTATCAAAGTTATAATTCATAACTATCTCCAAAAGTGAAACAAATGCAAAATAACATGATTTAAGTCGATTCCTATTGCTATAAATTGATCATGGCAGAAAAAACTTAAATCTGATGATTCAGTTTTATGTCACTTTTGTTTTATTTTATTAGTGTACATAAATGACACAAAAGTGAGGGAAAAGTGACCTGCTTATTATTTCAAAAAAGTATTAATCTTTCTTAAAAAGGAGCCAAATTTTTTAGTATTTAGAAATATAAGTATACCAAAAGACATATTGACAAAAATGAATAAGTAATTTTTAAGCTCGAAATTATGACAACCTAATCGCTACATCCTTTATCAAATAAGCTTTTTAAGCTATTTTATTGCCTCGTCAGAAATAGAGTACGTTCATCCTGTAGAAGATATTTGGTTGCAAGCGAAAAGGCTGATTAGAGAATTTTATTTTTTCTGCCATTCTTTCTCTGCTGTCAAAGCTTTATTTGAGTTGTCAGTAGATTGCAAATTTTTGAAATCTCAAAACACCACGAATATGGTGTTTTCTCATAAATGATTTTGGATAGTTAAATATGAGTACAATATGGGCGGCTTCTGAAGAAGGAATACAACTGGTTAAGACGGCCATCAAATCTAAAGGATTGTCACAAACGGATTTTTGTAAAAAACTTCAGACTGAAGCTGGTATTTCAAAAAGCACTTATGACAGATTGTGCAGAGGAGAAAACATTAGATTAGAGAACTTGGAAGTTATTTGTGACCTTTTAAAATTGGATGTTGAAAAAGTTAAGAAAATCTTAGTATCTTCCTCTTTGGAGAGTATACCAGATATACCTGTTTTTTATGGTAGAGACAAAGAATTAGCTGAACTCAAATCACAGATTACTAATAACCAACGTGTGGTTATTATTTCAGGTATTCCAGGCGTTGGTAAAACATCGATTTCAGTTAAAATAGTTAATCACTTCATGGAAGAGCAAGGTAAATTTAAACACTTTTTTTGGAGAGATGTTAAGAATAGCCGAGATTTGAAAGACCTAATATATTCTATTTTAGAACCTTTTGTAACTGAAAAAGAATTGAATGAAGTCCATAGTAGTAATGATGGAGGAATTTTTCAATTAACTAAATTTCTCATGAAAGAACCTTGTTTAATTATATTAAATAGTTGGAACGATTTGTTCAAAGAACGTGAACTAGCAGGTTGTTATAAAGAAGGTTTTGAAGATTATGGAGAACTATTAAAACGGATTGCTAAAATTAACCACAACAGTTGCATAGTTATCACAACATCAGAAGAACCTAGAGAACTTACAGAACTACAAAACAACTCGCAAATCTACTCTATGAAATTAGAAGGATTGGATTTAAATAACTATCAAAATCTATTTAATAGCATTCCTAACAACTCAGAAATAATAACTGGTGAAGTTATTGACTTTTGTAAAGGTAATCCACTTGCAATGAGGATATTTGTTAACAAATGTCAAAGTTTGTTGGGTGATGGTAAAAAAATAAATATAAATCAACTCAAGACATTTTTTTACGATGATTGGGTTGAATTGCAATATAAGCGCTTATCAGATATAGAGCAAAATATCGTTGATTTTTTTACCCTTAAGAATGGAGTCTCTAAAAGGGCGTGTCTATTTCAAGAAGATAATTTTAATTTATTAAAAACAACTTATACGGATGGGGATTTGGATAGGGGAATTTATTCTTTAATTAAACGAGATTTAATACACATAATAGAAGGCGATGAAATCTATTATGAACTCAATTACTATATTTTGAACTATGTAGTAGTTGTATTGTGGACTGAAGAAATCAAGAAAATAGGCACTGTTCCTAATACTAGAATTTTTGATCTTCAAATTCCAATAGAAGATGTTAGTATACTTGGTGATAACCAGTCTCCCAAAACAATTGATGGAATAAGAAGGGAAATAGAAAATATTATCAAAGACGACAAATTAACTGTATCAAAGAAATGGGATAAAATTAAGCAATTGCAAATATAGGATATGCTTTAAGAGCCTCTATTTCCGTTTTTGCACTCTTGCGGCTCAATGCCCAAACTTGCCCACTAGACTAAAATCTAACTAACGGGACTTAAACATTTTTGAGGCAGAAATAAGCCTCAAAACCATGCAGGGCAAGGAAAATACACCAAAGGGTCAAAAATACTTGAAACCCAGATATATCAAGAAACTAAGCTAAACGATGTCAAAGTCTCTCTGTATATACATTTGAGTTTTTTTCTGGTTACTTTTTGTCTAAGTTACATAGTTGGGCTAAGGCTAGCATTACGCCTTGTTAGCTGGGAAATATAACGACTGAAACGAGGAGCAGTACCAAATGCGAAATTACTCAACATTTGTCAGCGTCTCCAGTTGTGCCAGCAGTTTTTCAAGAAGCTTGCGCTTCTTAGGATCTGACCAAATACGGGACTTCCTTAGTTTGCTAGTCGCAGCAGTAAAGCGCTCTTTGTAATCGTTAGACTCGGTATTTTCGGTAGAGGCGGCGGCTTTCTTCTCACTAATGCGCTGCTTGATTTCGCTTAAAGACCAGTTGTTGGCAATAGCTTGTTCTAAAAACTCAACGCGCTCATTCAACTGGGGAATCTGGGCGATAGCTCTAGCTTGGTGTACTCAAGTGAGCCAAAGCGTAGTGCCTCAAGGATGCCTTCTGGTCTTAGGGAACTAGCTCAAAGCCCATGCCCACATGAGTGAAGTGAGCATCTTCGGTGAGGATTGTTGTAATGTTACATTCTTGCATAACGACCATTGAGGTCAAGTCAGTAAAAGAAATCAAGGGCTTGTCGAGAAATTTAGAACGGAGTACTTGGGTTTGGGCAAAGCGTTCTTCAGTAATGCGTATTAAATAAAAGTTATCGGCTAAAAAAGCTGACAGCAGCGCTTTCATAGATTGGTCGGCTATTGGTGCAGGGAGTCGTCGAAAAAATATTGTGAATGTTTCGTCAAGAACGTAGTCAGTTGTATAAATTTGTCCTTTTTGAGCAATGGCACGTTGGTAAGCTTGTGTGGCTTCTTGGTAATAGCGTTCACTTTTGTCGTGGAGCGTAAGCCAACCCCAAGTATCAATGAAAAACTTAGTCGCCATAGAGTTCCAAGTCTAAGTTGGCAGCCAGGGAGCCGTGAGATACTGCACCGATGAAGTTTGCCAGGGGGTCGCTACTGTCAGTGGGGGGGGTGGAATCTGGTGATTTCTGGGTACGTGCAAGCTGTTGAACATACTGCAACACATCTGCAAGGTGCTGCTCTGGTAGTTGTTCAATCGCTTCAAAAATGGCTTGTTTGGTTGTCATAGCAATGACTTAATAATGTTGCTTTCTTATATAAAGTCTACTGCTGAAATTACCGTCTTAGCTAGGACTTCTCTTATTCTGATACACTTCAATAAACTGGAAACTAAAACCGAATCGGTTGACCCTACCTCAACGTATCTTCTAGGAATAATGCCAGTGTCAACTTCTGACCCTCCATGCCGCATTATCGCCCTGTTTAACCAGGCGGGTGGTGTTGCCAAATCGACACTAACCCAAAATTTGGGATATCACCTAGCACGACGAAAACATCGCGTCCTCCTCATCGACGTAGACCCCCAAGCGTCCTTGACCAAATTCATGGGGTTAGTGCCATCTCAGTTACAAAAAACTGTTGCTCATGCTATACATTCAAACCTAACTAAGAGCGAATCTCTCCATGTTGCCGAATGTGTTCAACTAAGCGCTTGGTTTCACCGCCAGCTAATTCTAGTTCCCTGAGATTGCCCACCAAAATAAACAATTCCCTTGCCCTACTAACGGCGGTATTTAGTAAATTAGGTTTCCGGTTAAGGAACCAAAAACTATGCTCTTGGTGGCACTGGTAAGGAGAAAAGATGATGGCTGCTTTTTCTCCTCCCTGGAAAGTGTGAACTGTGCCAATATCATCCCAAGAAAAGTTTCGCCAACGATTAGATAGTCGATACTTGAGCGCGTTAGCTTGCTGCAAAAACGGCGACATCACCCCAATTGTCTTTGAGTTGTCATCCGAGTTAATAGAGTAGCCCTGCTTCAGCAAAGACGCGATCGCAGTTTCTACAGCATCGATTTCTTCTGGATTGGTGTGATTTAAATGGCTTCCTTCGACGTGGTAAGCCAGCAGATGCTTGACCGTTGCAGTCTGCTGATCACCTGAAAGGATTTGCAGACCACCGGGATAGTTGGGGCTGCAAAACTGAATAATGGGTGGGGTGCAACGGTAATGATTTCTCAGAATAATGCCATTGCCATTGTCGCCTTCAGTACCACTAGCACCAGCAGCGCGATGATAAGCGGTAGCCGTGTATTTGGCAGTGGGGGCATAGCGATAATAGTCTTCATTCCCCATACCCCGATCCAGAAAGGCAGTTTTCAGATATTGCTTGATGCTATCGTCGCTCATGTTAACGATTGGCTCAATTTGTTGGGGGTCGCCAGCCACTACTGCCCGTTGCGATCGCACTAGCAAAGGAAATAATTGATGTATGAGAGTTGTCCCCGCTTCATCCACCAATGCCAGCTTGATGATATTAGGCTGAAGAATTGGCAACATATTACGCATTGATTGGAGGGTGGAGGTAATGACCGGGAAAATCAAACTCAAGTCACGGAAGATGGCATCACCATCTGTTGACAGTTTGATCAATGCCTCTCCGTCTCCCGTCAAGACGCTGCCATAAGTTGACAATGCCCTCATAACGCTCTCCTTGCGTCGGAGAACTTCTTGCAATAGAAACGCCCAGGCACGTTGAAACAGTTCGACCTGTAATTGGTGGTGGTCACGGTAAAAACGACTGTAGAAATTCCCTTGTGGGTAACTATCGATTTGTTTCTGAATTTGCTGATGTTCTGCTTGTTTTAACTCTAGTTCCTTATTTAAAGCTGTTAGCTGGGTTTGAATTTCAGTTACTCCCCGGTTAAGATTCTGCCATTGCTGTGAAAAATCTAGTTTTTGGTTAACAGAAGCCTGGGCTGCGGTTAAACTAGGGTGGTCAAGGGGGGTCTGAAAAGGATACCCTGTCGCCAAGGTGTTTAACACAGCTGCGTTGATCCGCAAAGCCAACCGCCGAAAAATTCGCTGATCGGTAGTAGCATTAAGCCAGTTCAAGGCGCGTTTGCTAATAGAGTCAGACTCTTTTGGTAGTTCGCGTTCTGCCTGGGATAATGCTTCTTGTATTTGGTGGTAGGCATCAATGGGAAAATTTGCATAATCTGCCAAACTTGATAGCTGTTCAGTTAGGGCTTGTAACTTGGAATCAGTAACAGCAATCTCGTTATTGAGGGATTGGATTTCTAGATCCAGTTGTGATCGCCGTTCGGTATCAGTAACTTTTTGAGCAGTATTCAAGCGGTCTTGCTCTTGGAGTTGCTGAATTTCACTTTCGGCTTGCAGTAATTCGAGTTTGGCTTGCTCCCAAGCAGATTGATTAAATTCAGCATTACGCAGCCAATCTTGGGTTGATTGCAGTTTGGGTAGGGTTTCCTTACGGATATTAGTTTGGTTCCCGCCTGGAAGATAAAACTGTTGAGCAGGAGAATCTATAGCCAGTCGTTGTTGGAATTTTTTAACGGTGCTGTTATTAGCGCCGACAAAGAATATTAAATTATTTACATCATCAAGACCCTGAACAAGTCGTAACGCTCGATTTACTACTTGCTGTGCTATGAGGTGCAGAAACACCTCCGTTTTTCCATTCCCTGGTGGCCCACAAACAGCAGTTAGTAAATTCTCCTGGGCGTGTTTGAGGACAGAAGCTTGAAATTCGTCAGGTGCGTGTGAAGGGAAAGCACCCCAGAATATCACCTCATCTCTGGGTAACTGTGGCTGACCACAGAGATACTGCATCGCTGGGTGAGTTTCAGTTAGCCATTCTGCCTTAGAGTCAGGTTGTTGCAGTTCCTTAAATATTTCTTGTAGGTCAAGTTTCAGGAGGGCGTTATAGGGTGTAAAGTCGCAGCGTAGCAAATAAGGTTGCCGAGAGGTTTTGTATTTTCCTTCGGGTAAGTCCACCAGTTCAAGAAAGTCTCGAAGCGTTGGGAATCTTCCTTTAAATGTATCTTCTAAAAATTTCAAAATTCCTGAAGCAACAATCAGTGATTCGGTTTGCTCCTCCTCTAGTCCGTACAGCCGCATTAAATTAACAACCACTGGCTGAAACTCGTACTCGGTCAAGTCCCAGCCAGTTTTGCGGTAATTACCTTTTAAGATGGGTGAAATATCGATGGTGAACAGAGGCAAGTATTTCAGCTTTTGGTCTTTGCCCTTGCCGTTGATTCTATAGATTTGTGGGAAAGCAACAGCCATCTGAACATCATTTTTGTTCCCTCTTTTAGCTGCTTGCTGCTGTTGCTGGAATTGCGTAAATACTTCGCTATCTAACAGTAGCTTGTTGCCAACAAGCTGCACTCCCTTATCTACTACTTTTGAATAGATATCTGAAGAACGCTCGACTTCAGCTTGAGTCAGTTCTTCTAACCTGATATAGCCTAACCAAGCTTGTACTATCTGGATAAGTTTTTCTGACTCTAGCATGGTCACTTAAACATGAATCTTAGGCACTAAAGCTTAGTATAAAAAATATTTGAGCCTTTTGCCTTCTACGTCCTGGTTTTGGTATGTCAGGTTACTCAACATTTGTCAGCGTCTCCAGTTGTGCAAGTAGTTTTTCTATTTGCTTGCGTTTCTTAGGGTCTGACCAAATACGGGACTTTCTTAGTTTAGTAGTCGCAGCAGTAAAGCGCTCTTTGTAATCGTTAGACTCGGTGTTAGAGGTAGATGCTGCGGCTTTCTTGTCACTAATGCGCTGTCTGATTTCGCTTAAAGACCAGTTGTTTGCAATAGCTTGTTCTAAAAATTCAACGCGCTCATCTAATTTCTGAATCTGGGCGATGGCTTTGGCTTTGGTATACTCAAGTGAGCCTTCCCTTAGCGCATCAAGGATATCTTCTGGGAGGTTTAACAAGGGCAGGCGGTTCTTAACGAAAGATTCCCAGGTCATTAACCCTAAACCATCAAACACTCCTTCAACGATTTTGAGGTCTTGGTTGACAGCAGGCTCATGATTAAGGGCTGAATCATCCGTTTCGGTTTCGCCCATAACGTTATGGGTAGATAATTCAATATCACCTTCATCGTCACTGATAGCGTTATTAGTAGACTCAGTTTCAACTTCGCCCATAACGTTATGGGTAGGTTCATCACCTACGCCAACGGAAGCGCCCATAACGTTATGGGTAACTGTAGATGCTTTGTTTTGTAGGCGTTGTAGACGATACAGGAATGGGGGGATATCCTCAACACTTCGACCTAGTTTGAGAGACAGCAGTTGCAGGATACCTTCAGTTTCTTCAACTGGGTTGAGGTCTTCCCGAAGTAAGTTTTCTATAAGTGCAAATTGAAAAGCTGCGTTGTCGTCTAACTCTCTAATGACGACAGGGACAACTTTCAGTCCAATTTCCTTGGCAGCACGATAGCGCCGCTCTCCTGCGACTAATTCGTGTTTTCCACCATCAACGGGGCGTACTAAAAGCGGTTGCAGGATGCCATGCTGTTTTATGGATTCGGTTAACTGCTTTAATGCTTCCGTATCAAAGTAACGGCGTGGTTGATTAGGTGGCAGAATAATCTGGTCTAATGGGATAGTCTGGGAAGAATCGGCATTAATAACGCCTGTGGTGTCCCAAGGTACATCAATTTTGCTTTTGAGGGGCTGACTGGCTTTAGTGCGTCTCATTTTAAGGATTCTAAACTAACGGCTATTTTTTTCAAGATGGCGACAGATGGGTGCTTTGGTTCATAAACTGCAAGGGGCATTCGTTCCTCTGAAGCATCAACAAAAGCAGTAGAGCGAGGAATGGGGGCAAAGACAGTTCCGGCGCTGGCTAGTTGTTCGGTAATGGCTGCTAGGGTACGAGTGTCCTGGGAGTTCCGGGCATCGTATTTTGTCGGCACGAATCCAGCTATTTGCAGTTTGCGGTTTGGTTTGTTGCGTACTGTAGCAACCGTTTTTAATAATTCGCCTGTTCCCTCAAAGGCTTTGAAATGAGTTTCCAAAGGCACTAGAACATGAGTAGCGGCTACAAGCGAGATATAAGAGAGTAAACCTAAGCTGGGAGGGCAATCTATTAGGATGAAATCGTAATTGTCTTGGATTGGTTCAATAGCTTCTCTGAGGCGGAAATCGCGCATAGAAGCACTAACCAATTGCATTTCTGCCGTACTCAGAGAGATGTTAGCAGGTGCTAAATCCATGCCGTGAATCCCCTCATGAATTGGCAGGGGTTGTTCATCCACAATGGCATTGTTGACAGTTTGCTCTATCTCTCTTGGAACCAAGCCCATAAAAATAGTTAAGCTGGCTTGGGGGTCGATGTCGATGAGCAGAACACGATGACCCAATTGCGCTATTTGGTAGCCCAGGTTTTGGGTAAGGGTGGTTTTGGCAACACCTCCCGCCTGATTAAATACTGCGATGATTCGGCTCATAAGTGAGTTGGTTTACCTGCCCCGTTACAATTAAAGATAACTGTTGATCGGGCAATCGGTACTGTTTATTTAGGGATGGGGTAAATCTCACTACTAATATACAACTCATACCAAGTTTTATCTGTAATTCCAGTGAAGGCTAATTGTAGCGATCGCTGATGCTGTTAACTTCTTTCCAAGTTTTAAGAATTCGTGGCTCTTGCAGGCTTGCGAATCTAGTTTGGCTCTGACAACACAATTGGCGTGATTTCACCTTACCGCCGTCAAGTAAATGCCCTGACTCAACGTTTGCAATCTCGATGGTCAGATTTTTCCCCCAAGAGCATTGGCACAGTTCATACTTTTCAAGGTGGTCAAAAGTCAGTAACAATTTTCTCGACTCGCCAATGTAGGCATCACCGTGCCAATTTGGGAAAATCGTACGCTAAGGAATTGAGACTAACCTGAATGCTATGAAAATACCTTGTTTTGAGCAAACGGCATACCTCTATTCTTCATTTTTGACTCGAATTAGTCTTTTTGATGGTGCAGAGTACTAGCAATACTCTGCACCAACAAAAAATTAACACCTCAAATCTAGACAGACAAAGACGTTCAGCCTTAGCGTACGATTTTCCCGTTTTGGCACGGTGACGCCTGACTGGAAACCCTTGCCCTGTCAGGGTTAGATAATTTGTTACTTCCCTTTACAATGTCTTACTTTCGAGATTTAAGAACTCGTTGCGAATCATGCAGCAACCCGAAGTGGAAGGGGCGGGCTTGCTCCCCTGGGCGGCCCCTTCAAGTCCTTATCCATCCTCAGTAGTAAAGAAGGCTCAAGGTAAGTTCTTCTTTAAGTAGTCTGATGAACATTCCTTCAATGCGCGAACTACACTACCTAAATCATCCCCAAAATTATCGCTAGGTAAACCTGCGGCTCGTTTAAATGCATTTTCCATGCGCTGATAAAGCTGAAAATCTGTACCCATATAAAACACAATTTCTCGCCCAAAAGTCCGAAGAAACTGTCTTAAATCCTTACCTGACTTACCTAAAAACTTGCTAATAGCCCATTGAAAAGCATCTGACCTAATCTCTTGAGCAAGTGCTGATTTACTTGAATTATCTAATTTAAGAATCAGTTTTTTCAGAATAGATTCTCCCAGGATTTGCACACTAATGCCTTCAAAAAATGTCGGATCTGAGAGAGTTTGCTCAAACATATGCACAAATGTTTCAACTCCACCTCTATCTAACCGAACATGGTCAACTTCTCGATAAGCTAGTGGCTCTTGAATATAAGGGTCATCTGAATCTGGTAGTTCAGTCTTAAGTAATTCGTAAGCATTAACAATACCTGCTCCCCAATTAGTCGTGTCCCATCCAGCAGGTTGATCGCAAGTTTCTCGCAAAAGCTGATCAAAAACTAGAGGAATTCTAGCTGGAATTTTATAGATTTCTATCAGCTTATCCCAGCCGTGACGAGATAACCATAGTGCTGCAACTCCAGCTACTAGGGGTGCTGCATAGGAAGTACCAGTTCTGGGTTTCACAGTATAAGAGATTTTCCCATCCTTCTTAGTAGCCGTTGCAACGTAGATAAACTCACCCGGTGCAGCCACATCGACTCGGCTACCGATCGCAGAATGCTTGGCGATCGTTTGATTAAAAGTGCTGGATGCAACAGCAATTACTTTATCATATACAGCAGGCCAAATTGCAAATGGCACTCTATTACCAGCAGCTGCTACTACAATAATTCCTTTCCTTTGGGCGTTAATAATTGCTCTGTGGACAGAGAGTGTAGGATATCCCCCTAAACTAATTGAGATGACACGAATATTCTCCTTTTCAGAGTTTTCTGCTGCATCATTAATGGCTTGAGCTAAGTTAGGAGAAAAAATTTCAAAATCTAAACTAGTAGGCCCTAACCTATATGGTTTTACTGTCGCACCGGGAGCAACTCCTGTGACAAAATTCTTACCTTTTTTATCTTTGATTTGTTGTCCTTCAGGGCTAACCATTAAACTTGCTGTAGCAGTACCATGCCAGAGAGCAACGGGAAAATCTCCATTTTCTTGGACATAGTTTAGCACCTCTTCTATGGTAATTTGTTCTTTCCCACCCTCTATATATTGATCCTTTTTTTCACCGTCATTATATTGATCGAGATTGAGTGTACGATCTAGTTCGGGATGGGGTAAATAACCTGTATCAGGGTGAGCAATTACAATACCTTTGCCGGCGTTCCTGCTATGATTGCCAAAAAACTCTTGCCAAGCCTCTCTCACTTGCATCTGCTCTAGATGCCATTCACAATTTGGGGGGAAATTTTTAGTTATAGGTCTTTGTCTATATATAGGAAATTTTCTTCTAGTCTTGATAATAGATGGGTTTTGTTCAGCATTAGTACCAGCATCAGTCTCAGAATGCTTAGTCTCATCGCTGGGATCTAAGAGTGCAAACCTCGGTTCAACATAGCTTACTTTGTCGAGCCTTCGTAATAAATAAGTTAAGTCCCATGCTTCTGCCACCGATAGCTCAGACTCAGATGTGATGGTAATTTCTAGCAAATCTGGATTACAGTCATACCAACTATAATGCTGATTATTGTTTTTATTAAAATTGACACATTCTAAATAGGGTGCTACTGCTTCTAAAATATTTTCTTTATCTTCACTTTCAATAAATTGAATTGTAAAACCGAGAAATTTAGCTTGAAGCTTTGCGTGTTGAATATCCTGTATTTCCTGGGTTTCTGAATTATTATCCTTCATATTATTACCGGATATATTACTGATTAATAGCGTTAACTTAGATGTTACTGAGCAACTGCACCGATTTTATTAACTGGCCAAAAACGAAATGTTACTAAGCCATCTATCTGTTTTTTAGGAATTAAATGAATATTAAATTTATCATTTTTATTTTTATCGTTTGTAATATTTACTGTCACCAAATACATATTTTTGGGTACTGTTATTGAAGAACCATGATTTTTTAAATATTCTAAAAAATCTGGATAAGCAAGATAATTAGAATTATTTAAAATTTTGTCATTGATATAAATATTGCCATCTTTAATCTTTATCTTTTCTCCTGGAATTCCCAAAACTTGTTTAACAGCCCGCGTATATTTAAAACCTGCTTCTCTCATGTCAGTTGTAGGTTTAAATGAAATAATATCCCATCTTTGTAATTCTCCAAAATGAAATCTAACTCTATCAATGATTAAGCGATCGCCTGTATTTAACCTCGGACTCCACCTTTCTGCTAATGAAGGTGGTACTCTCCAAGTATTTATAGTTAAAGGTAGTAGAAAACTAAGTAATAAAGCAGCTATGATCGAGATAGTAATTAAGGCATTATTCAATCTGGTAATTTTGATATTTTTTGAAAAAATAGTTGTTTTAAAGTCTTGATTTAAAGCAATTCTTCTTCGCAGTAAATCATGAATAAATTGATATCCTCCACCTGTCTTTTGTATAAACATCTGCTCAGTAGCATAATTGAGAAAATGAGTATAGTTCCAGGGTATTTGTCTATTTCGCCAAAGCATCAAGCGTATAGTCAAGTGTTGTATACATGCCATGCCACCAGCGTAGAGACTAACACAACCTAATAGTGCTGAAAGAGGTGTAAAAAACTCATTTAATATAGCTTGCGGCAGAATGATGACGGTGAAAGTAACTAAAGTGATTAAACCAGATATACTGGCTGATTGCCACACTCCTTGATTTGTATCAGTGAAATTATTTAAATTTGCATTGGTTTCATCGTCTAGTTTTTTGGAATCAACTAATCCCACCAAAATTGCACTAATGACAGCGATCGCTAAACCTGTGTTCAACCCCATCAGTAAAAAATATTGTAGGCTGCTGGCAACTAGACCGAGTGGTGTACCAATCAGCCAAATGATTACTCCGATCAGGAGGCTACTGATCAGCCCTGCAAAGGCAGCTTTCCATGCTTTTCTAAAAGACCACGATCGCCTAATAGCTGTGAATAACTGAATTTCAAAATTGAGACTGGCAATTACTCCTAGTACACCAATCGTTAATCCAATGAGCATTTGGAAGCTTAGCTGACCGGCTATTAAACCTAGGGGGAACCCATAAACCCACTCAACAATCAATCCGGCAATTAACCCGGCTGCAAGGGGATAGATCCGGCGTTGCATTCCTGGTTTGAGCCAACTGGGCTTAATTTGTTCAATGAGAAATTGGGTTTGGGATTCTTGGATTGTTCGCTGCGCCAAGAACTTTAACCAGTGCAGAGTGAGATTTCTGGAATAGGGGCGATCACGGTGTTTGCGTTCAAATATCCGATCGATATATTTGTCCCAAAGATGCTGCTGTCGTGTTTCTAGATTCATCGCAGAAAATTCTGAAGCTGGCACATCTTGATATGCTAATGCCATGATGCTTAACATTAGCGGTGTTTGCGCTAATTTTTGCAGCACGGGGTCGGTTTGCATTGCTATTTGGACTCCGTGCAATTCTTCTGTGGCTTGATTTAGGTAATTTTCAATTTGCTCAGATGTCAAAGGTTGGAGAAGAATAGCATTCTGAAACCGCAGCCGCAGGTATTGAGAGACGTTTTCATAAGCTTTAATCCGACTACTAACAATGATTTCCGTGCGTCCATAATCTTGACTAAATTGGTTGATGGCTTGTACACAAGATTCTCTAAGTTCTTCTCTCACTTCGTCTAAGCCATCTAATAAAAGCAGTAATTGTTGATTTTCAATCCAGTTTTGACTAATAACTTTGGGGATTTTGTAGATGCCAGTTTCAAATTCTTTGACTAACCAATCTACCATTTTGCATCTTTCCTGAACCCAAGATGAAAAATTAAACACCACTGGAATTGGTGCTTGAGGGTCTTGCTTGGCGCGTTCAATTAATTCGCTGGCAATTTCTAGCATTGTTATGGTTTTACCAGAACCAGGTTGGCCTAATATCAGCAGAGTCCGACCAACTCCCAATTCATCGAATTTTGCGATCGCCTTCATCCCTGGTGGCAAAAATTGCCGTAGATGTTCTGGTGTTTCCGATACTAAATCGATCGCATCTAACCGTTCTTCTAATCCTAGTTCTATCTTGATGCGGCTGTAGAGTGATCGCTCCATTACGCCTTTAATCCAATAATTGTGGACTTTGTTCAGCAAGGCTTGGCGATTTAAATCTTCTTGTCGAGTTTGGCGATTGTCTGAATCTTTCTTTTGCGGGTTAAAATAAATTGTTACATCTTTGAAGATGTTCCCAGTTCCCTGATGTTGGGTACTATCTCTTCCAGCCTGACCCACCTGACCGGAAATAGAAGAGTCATCAATATTAGTTCGTTGATTTGGTTCAGGCGATGACGGCTGATTCACCTTTTAATTATCCTCACAAACCGAAGAAATTGGGAGCAACACCTAACCAAGGAAGTAACTGAGTCAGAATCGATGTAATTTGCTGCCACAGTTTTTTTGCTGATTCAATTGTGGCACTACTTTCTTTAAGAAACTTGGTTGCTTTTTGTAAACTTTTAGCTGCATAGTCTTTGTCTGGTTCTTCTTCTGTTGCGGCTTCTTTTACTGCTGCTAAATGAGCGATCGCTTTGCTTTTACGCTCTTCAGGTATTGTTGATTGTTTAACTAGAGTTTCTATTTGACTAATTAACTCTACTACTTCTATGACATTAAGTTGTTTTTCAGCCTGACTATGATAAATCTGTTGTGTTTGGCTGAGGTTTCCACCTGCTTGACCAACTTGACCGGAGATTGTGCCACCGCTAATAGTAATAGATTGGGGAAGAGAAGATTTCACTTCTGGCTGCGGTTTTAATTTATCTGTTTCTACAAATTCCGGGAGACTAGTTTTCTCTAAAACTGTTTTTTCATTCACAATCCATCGCCTTTTTTTCAGTACGGGAGTCAGGGCTTCTGATTCGCCTGCTGAGTTTTTAATTCCTTCTAAAGCTATGGCGTTGCAGCCTAATCGATAGGCGTCTTCATAGGAACGTCCAGCAGCTAGGGCATCATAAAATCCGATGGCAAATTGAATTGCTGCTGTGTCTAGAATTGCCTGATTCATGCCTATGACATAATCAATGTGGCGATGAATGGCGATCGCTTGTTCTTCTGAATAACAGGCATTGAGCAGGACACATTCAACATAGTCTTTACATAACTCAAACAGTCCCGCTAATGCCTCACTACTAACAAACTGTTTCTGCCGCGATTCTGTTTCTAAAATCAAACCATAATTGCCTGATCCATGCCCAGAAAAGTGGACAATTTGTGGTTTTGAGTGCAACAATTCTCGGCGCAGATCCTCTACCCTTGCAGCCCACCGGATGGTGATTTCAAATGATTGGTGATTGATTGTCCGTTCTAAGGCTTGCTCGACTTGATGTAGCTCTCGATCCAATTCTAAAGGCGGTGTGTTCTTTTCTTGAGGATTGGCTAACAATATGAGGATTTTTTTCATATTGAACTCACCACAGGACTTTTCAACATATGTAATCTTGAGATCTTGCTCTCATCAATAAATAGGTTAACCAATATTGATGATACTAAAAATTTCCGTATATACACTGCTGTAACAAGGAATATTTGGTTGTATTACACGTTAAAATAGGGTTTCTCAGTCTCGTATTTTATTCATGAATCGGTGTTCTAGAACATCGAAGCAAACACAATTGGCATCCAAGTACTGTGGTTAGTTTCGTTAAAATTACACGACAAGAGTGAAAGTTGGCAGCGCTCCTGAGAGACTTAACGGGAAAAGTCAGCTTTTGAGCAAAACTCTATCTTTTTCATATTACTTTATACTACTTTTGTAACCTAAAACCTGCACTCCACTTTTGAATTACACCAAAGCTTGCTGTAAATACCACTTATTACATAGGTTTTATGTAGATTACAAGTATTGAAATAGTAGTTCTAAATACCTTGCTCAACTGGTAGCTGTTGGGTAGCTCAACTGGTGACACACCGCTACCAGTTGAGTAGTAAAAAAGCAAGTTGTTGAAAATTTGATGATTCCCCAACTGGTAGCTATACAGTAGCCCTACTGCTACCA
>NZ_JAVRCE010000074.1:0-39022 GCF_034530915.1 Nostoc sp. DedQUE09 | reverse complement strand
CCGCTCATTCTATCGCCACCGCTCCCAGAATAATTCCGCAGAAATTGATGCAATCGCAGTCGAACCACCAGCAACATATTTTGCAGTGCTGTATTTGTATAAAGAACCGGGGGATAAACCATTACACGCGTTGGGTGCAGAACTCTGGTTGGGGCAAAAACCTGTTTGCCGCTTAGAACCAATTCACTGCTTTGGGTTAACGGCTGGTAAAATACGCGCCTATACAGATCAGGTGTTGCAGGCTTTTGCAAAACAATACAGTGTTTCACTATATCAATATAAGGATATGTTTGAGATTACCTCAAGCTACTGCCCAGTGCGACCCTGCCCGTTAAATCCTGAATTGTAGCAATGACCACATACCACCAATTAACAATCTGGGATGTGCTGGATGAGTTGTCCGAATCTCCACCAACTTCTTCCCTTGATGCAGTATGGCAGTGCTTGGATACAGAACTGCATGATTTACCTATTGAAACCCAATTATCAACCGCAGGTATTGCCTTCAGTCAAATTGCGGATATTCTCAAGTCTCGTGCCGAGGTGCTGTTGCAAGATACCCGCGATCGCAATAGTCTTTTGGGGCCTGTTGTTAGCACCGATCTCTTTGCTGGTCTAGTGCGGACAACAATGCACCTAGATTTAGATGATTTGATTGAACCACAAACACCACAAACCTTTAGACCACATCGCCCACACCAATTTTCATATCCTAACCAGGAGGGTGATTCTGTAGTAGCACCTGTTGAAAAAGCGAATGTTTTGGCAATGCTCGATGAGGTGACAACTTTAGAAGATGTCCGTAATTTGGCATCAGATGAGGATGTTCAAAAATGGCAGAGCGTGATCGCCAACTACCTGATAAATGTCAAAGATGAGATTTCTTTAGTTAAACTGCAACGTGTGTTGCAAATGCCGATGGTAGAAGTCTGGTTGGGATTATTGCTGGGTGGGTTTACACTAGAACAACGTGGTGATTTTTATAACAGTCGGAATATTTGGGTGAAAAGCTCTCCAACTACCACCAATGACAATTCATTCGCCATCTAGGAGAGTCCTGCGATATCTGCCACTGAAAGCATAATGTGGTTCTTGGCAACTTTTGGGGAGGATGAGGAAGAAATCTGGCTCCCCACACTCCCCACACCTCCCACACTCAAAAGCCAGTTAAATCACGGGTTTGCGCTTAACAAGCGTGCCATTCGAGCTACAGGAATATAGGTTTTGCTCATTAAACCTCTTGCAAAAAAGTTTTGTGCTAAGGTAGAGGGTCAAACAAATTGTTAAAAAGTTAACAAGCATTTTGAATATTATAGTTATAAACGCTAGGAATTAAGTGACAACGCAACGCAAAGCGTTTTCTGCGATTGCGGTATCGCTGGCTGAAAATCCGAAAAATTTTTAATCTGCGGTTGACGTGTTCCACAGCAACTCGGCGACGAGCTAAACCACGATTAAACTGCTTATCTTCCTTGGTTAACTTACCTCTTCTCGGTTGCTTTCTTGGTGTACGGCTATTGGCATGAAATTTAGCAATTCCTTGGTAGCCGCTATCTTCTAAACTTTCGGTATCAGGATGAAAACGAACTTTACTGTGAATAAAAAGTTTGAAATCATGTCTACGACCAGAATCATTGACAACACAAATTACTTGTAACGTTTCCAGATCAATCACAAATTGAGACTTAAGTGTATGTCGTTTTTGTTTACCACTAAAAAAATGTTTCTGACCATATTTCGGGCGTTCTATGGGACTTTCAGTCACATCCATTGCTACTGTTTTCGGTTTTTGTGATGCTGTCAACAATGACTTTTTTCCTCTTAACCGAAACCTCCCGGAATTGACTAAAATATTTTCTAACCAATGAACAGTACGACAAACCGTTGCTTCTGAAACTTGCCAATCACTGGCGATATGGAAATAAGTTCGATATTCACGCCAATACATTAAACGCACCAATGCCTGGTCTTCCAAACACAGTTTCTTATAACAACCCCGTGTTTCTCTCTGACTGGAAGCATCTTGCAGTACTTTGACTATCTCATCAAATGTCAGTCTTTGTACCCCAACCAGACGTTTAAATTCTCGATTGGACAGTCGCTTTGTTTCTTCGTATCGCATTGGTGAAGCCAATTCATCTCAAAACCCTCAGTCTTACAATAAAATAATTCTGCAAAAGGTCTATTTTAAGTTATGTTAACCAAATTTAAATATTTATAAATTATTACCTTTGATAGTTTTATTTTTGAGCAATTTATCTCCCCGGGTATACGCTATAAATCCTTTAGCTAACTTGAATTGTATGTAGCCAAACAAACCAGACGACGATGTTTTATACCAAATTTTTTGAATTTACGAATACTGCATATTGGGGTTTTGAAACTGTTAGCCAACGATAGCATTTTCAACAGAGGTGGATAGCTATGACAAAGCAAATATCACTTGAACAAGTCCTTGCTTGTGGTGTAGAAACTAATAGTGCTACTACAATACTGCCGCAGGTCAATCAGTGCCTTGCTTCTCTATCTACTGACTGCTGGCAGTATTTAACTCAATGCATCCTTAAGCCTAGTCATCCCTTTGCACTACACGAACTCCTTTACAAAACCACCTTCTCCGACTGGGACAAAATCCAAGGGTTTCCTCCTGCTTGGTTTCCTTCTCACGAACAGATGCAGGCGACTAATATCGCTGCGTTGATGAAGGAGCTAAAACTAGATTCCTATGCAGAACTTCACGCTTGGTCAACACAACATCGCGCTGAATTTTGGGAGATAATTATTCAACGTTTAGGTATTCGCTTGCGAGAGAAATATATCAAAATTGTTGACTTGGCAGCCAGTGTGGAGTCGCCGCAGTGGTTGGTAGGTGCTCAATTTAATATTGTTGAAAGTTGTTTTCAAACATCCCCAGATATCCCTGCCATTATCTTCCAACCAGAAGGAGATTCAATTTTTACTCTCAGCTATGGTGAACTCTACGCCTTGACCAACCGAGTTGCAAATGGGCTTGTGAATGCTGGCTTTGAAAGAGGCGATGCCATTGCAATTGTTATGCCGATGACAGCCGAATCTGTAGCAATTTACTTAGGGATTGTCAAAGCTGGTTGCATTGTAGTTTCTATTGCTGACAGTTTTAGCACCGCCGAAATTGCCAGGCGATTGTATTTGTCTAACGCTAAAGCAATCTTTACCCAAGACTATATTTTGCGTGGCGGTAAGCAGTTGCCCCTTTACAACAAAGTGGTTAACGCCGTTGTACCTGTTGCAATTGTGTTAGGTTCATCTGTTGAACTGCGTCCTGGTGATTTAACTTGGCAGGAGTTTCTCAGTTCTAACGAGCAATTTGATGCTTTCCCTACATATGCTGCCGCTTACACTAATATCCTATTCTCCTCTGGCACCACTGGAGAACCCAAAGTCATTCCCTGGACGCAAACCACCCCAATCAAATGTGCTGCTGATGGGCATCTGCACCAGGATGTCCAGCCAGGCGATGTAGTGGCATGGCATACAAACTTAGGATGGATGATGGGACCGTGGCTGATTTACGCTAGTTTAATCAATCAGGCGACGATCGCTCTTTATTATGGAAAACCTACAGAGCAAAAATATGGTCAGTTTATACAGGATGCAGGCGTAAATATACTTGGTGTAGTACCGAGTCTAGTCAATAGTTGGAAAACAACTGGTTGTATGCAAGGTCTAGACTGGAGTGCTATTAAAGCTTTTAGCTCGACAGGTGAGTGTTCCAATCCTGAAGATATGTTCTACCTTATGTCCCTAGCTGGATACAAACCAGTTATCGAATATTGTGGCGGGACAGAAATCGGAGGAGCCTATATAACTGGCACTTTAGTACAACCATCGACTCCCTCAACTTTTACCACACCTGCCTTGGGGCTAGACTTTATTATTCTCGACCCAGACGGTCATCTTACTAACAAAGGCGAAGCATTTATTATCCCTCCGTCGATTGGACTCTCCACTGAGTTGTTAAACAAAGACCATCACCAGATATATTTTGCTAATGTCCCCCAGATTCAGCATTTAGTACCTCTGCGTCGTCACGGCGACCAGATACAACGCCTGCCCTCCGGCTACTACCGCGCTCATGGTCGCATTGACGATACCATGAATCTTAACGGTATCAAAGTTAGCTCTACTGAAATTGAACAAGCTCTAAATGCCGAGTCAGGAATTTGTGAAACTGCCGCTATTGCTGTTTCCTCTTTATCAGGAGGGCCAAGTCAATTAATTGTCTATGTGGTGGTCAAACCGGATGCCCAGGAGGATAAAGCCGCGATCGCCATATCCTTGCAAACAGCAATCAACCAGCGTCTCAATCCTCTATTTAAGATTCACGATATTGTCATCGTCGATCGCTTACCTCGCACTGCTTCTAACAAAGTTATGCGCCGTGTGTTGCGCGACCAATATCAAGGTACTTTACCTCAATCTACCAAGTCATATGCGTAAAGTCTATATTGTCTCAGCAATCCGTACACCCCTGGGTAAATTTGGTGGTGTACTAGCAGGATTATCCCCCATAGATTTGGGGGCCCATATCATGCAAGCAGCGATCGCCCAGGCAGGAATTCCGGTAGCAGCTTTAGACTTATATATTATGGGTAACGTCCTTCGAGCCGGACATGGACAATTGTTGCCCCGCCAAGCCGCGCTCAAGGCAGGAATTCCAAAAACAGTGAATGGGTATGCTGTAGATATGGTCTGCTCTTCAGGCATGATGAGCTTGATCAACGCAACTAATACTATCCGAGTTGGGGACGCAGATATAGTTCTCGCTGGAGGTATGGAATCAATGTCTCAGGCGGGCTTTTTCCTATCCCACAGAGCGAGGTGGGGTTATAAATTCTTCTTGGGTGCGCCAGAGTCATTAACAGACGTACTACTCTGTGATGGTTTGACTGATACTACCACAGGGGAAACGATGGGAGAACAAGCAGAACGCATTGCCGTAATCTACGGATTCTGCCGTCAGGAATTAGATGAGGTAGCATTTTATTCTCATCAAAAAGCTGCTGCGGCAATGCAGCGAGGTAGTTTTAGCAAAGAGATTGTCCCAATTACAGTGAAAACCAAGCACGACAAGCAATTAGTAGATACAGATGAAGGAATTCGTTCTGATACTACCTGCTTTGGCCTTGCTAAACTACATTCTGTTTTTCAGCCAAATGGTGTATTGACAGCAGGAAACAGTAGTCAGATATCAGATGGAGCTGCGGCTGTGGTTTTAGCTAGTCACTCAGCAGTGAAAAGTTATCAATTGCAGCCGATGGCAGAGGTGTTAGGTGCGACTTGGGCCAGTGGTGAGACTTGGCGCTTCCTAGAGGCACCAGTTTGGGCAGTTAAACAGTTGTTAGAAAAGCTCGGCATGACGGGAGCTGATATTGACTTGTTCGAGAATAATGAAGCTTTTGCCCTGAGCAACTTGCTTTTTAGTCAGTTATTGAGCGTTCCCAAGGACAAGTTAAATGTTAACGGCGGTGCGATCGCTCTAGGGCATCTCATTGGTGCCTCTGGAACGCGGCTTGTTGTCACATTGCTCAATGCTTTAAAAGAACACAAAAAAACCGTGGGCATAGCTGCTCTATGCCACGGCACTGGTGGAGGCACTGCAATTGCAATCAAACGGCTTTAGACTTCTTGCAGAAGTCGGGAAAAGGGTAAGGGAGAAGAAAAAACCCTTTCCCTTTTACCTTTTCCCTTTGCCCCCTCTTATTGTCCTCATTGTAGTAAGTCGCTATACAAACCATCCCAAAAAACGGCGATCGCTTCTAGAATCTGCCATCCTCCTTCAAAGAATTTGGCTCGATCAAAGTTGGGATTGAAATAAACCTCCTCTAATTCTTCAAGGGTGTGTGCAGCGTGCTGCGCCTCGACGCGGTTATGCCAGGTGAAGAATGCCAAACGTAAGTGCGGATGACGCATCTGTTTAATACGCATGAAACCATCTTCCAATTCCTGCCAGAAACCAGCCGCCGCCCAGTGTTCGACGGCAAAACTAGCACCCTGAGCAATCTGCTGATCGTCGCTACCGTAGAGGTGAATCAATTCATCGCAGAAGTGCAAGGTTTTAGGTCTGCCATGCTTGCGCTTGCCGATTTCTGCAAAATCTAGCCCTAGACCCTGAGCCACCCCCAGCAGCCATTCAAAATGAGCTGCTTGGAAACGGCAAATACCACCATCTACAGTGCCATCAGTGCTGACTAATTCGGGATCTCCTTCTTTATCCTTTGCTTCCTCAGTGAGTGCAATGGTGTTAGGGATTTGTTCGATGTGGCGATAGATAACTCCCAGTTCGTTGAGCAATATCTCCCGACTAGCCCGCGACTGCTGGAGAGTGGGAGAATTGATAACTTTCAACAAAGCTGCAACTAGGAACTGGTTGGAGAAAACTGAGAATTGCTGAATAAAATGCCGCAGTTCTACATCTGTAGCTGTGCCTTTTTGAAACCACTTAGTATAGGCATTATTTCTGATAATGCGATGGTGCAATAATTTGCGCTCAACATCTTTGAGAAACTCTTGAAAGCCGTCTACCTGCTTTTGAGTTAGCGTGCCTTGGCGCAAACGCTCTTGAATCCGCGAAGAAATGGTGAGATGAGTTGGCTTTTTTGCAGTTGCTTGAGCGATCATAATATTACTCCTAGCTGGAAAATAAAAAATAGAAAATAAAGACTGGAGACTAGGAAGACATATACACTTTTTGTAGACAATTGCCAGGGAGTAGCTAGTTTGCAGCTAAAATCGGGACAAAAGACTTTGCTTCTCTTCCAGTCTTACCCAAGCCAACTGTAAACATAATTTTTGTCTTCCAAAGCAATAGCATTCGTCGTCAGTCTCAATGGTCGAAAAGTATCAATCATCACAGCAAGTTCGTTAGTTCGTTCTTTGCCAATCGACCCTTCGTACATCCCTGGGTGTGGGCCATGAGGAATGCCACTCGGATGTAAGGTAATCGAGCCTCGCTCAATTCCTTTGCGAGACATAAATTTCCCCTCAACGTAGTAGAGAACCTCATCGGAATCGACATTAGAGTGATTGTATGGGGCTGGAATTGCCTGGGGATGATAGTCAAACATTCGCGGTACAAAGGAACACAAGACAAAGCCAGGCCCATCAAAGGTTTGATGCACAGATGGTGGTTGGTGTATTTTGCCTGTAATTGGCTCAAAGTCCTCAATATTGAATGCAAATGGCCAAAGATGCCCATCCCAGCCAACTACATCCAGAGGATGATGGTTATATAAGTAACGACTAAACCCACCGCGAGCTTTGAGTAATACCTCAAACTCTCCTTCTTCATCGTGAGTAATCAGTGCTGATGGCGGACGAATATCCCGCTCGCAATAAGGTGCGTGTTCGAGGAATTGACCGTACTGATTGAGATAGCGTTTGGGTGGCTCGATATGCCCGTATGCTTCGACTACAAGCATTCGCTGCTCTACTCCTTCATCTGGCAAAATGCGCCAAACAACCCCAGTCGGAATAACCAGATAATCTCCCGGCCTATAGCGGATTATTCCATACTGACTTTCTAGTACACCAATACCTTCATGAATGAAAATTACTTCATCACCATGTGCAAAACGATACCAATATTGCATAGATGCTGTAGGCAAAGCTACGGAAATACAGACATCTGCATTGGCTATTAAAGGAATCCGAGATCCAATGGCATCGCCTTGAGCAGCTAGAGTTGCTGTACGCAGATGACGGTGGCATAGGGGAACTGATTCTTCATAAGATATATCTGTTTTGCTCTCCAGCAAAATTTTCTGGATTTGAGTGGGTGGATACAGATGGTAAAGCAGGGATTGAATACCTGAAAAACCACGAGTTCCCATTAGTTCTTCGTGATATAAAGAACCATCGGTTTGGTGAAATTGAGTGTGGCGTTTATGAGGAATATTTCCCAATTTGTAGTAATAGGTCATGGTTTTACCCCGCTTGTTTGGGTTTACCGTAGCTCCTTGTTGAAAACGGCATCATCTAAAGATTCCCTCGCCGCGCTTGCTCGCGCTCAATTGCTTCAAACAAAGCTTTGAAATTTCCCTCACCAAAGCCTTGACAGCCATGTCGCTCAATTACCTCAAAGAACAGTGTTGGTCGATCTTCTACAGGCTGAGTAAAAGTTTGTAACAAATAACCATCCTGATCGCGATCTACAAGGATTCCTAGTTCTGCTAGTTTATCCAGCGGCTCTTCGATTTTCCCTACCCGCTCTTCTATGTTCTCGTAGTATGTTGGAGGAATGCTGAGAAACTCAACCCCTGATGCTCTAAGTCGGGAAACCGTCTCGATAATGTTGCTGGTTGCACAGGCGACGTGTTGAATTCCAAGACCCTGGTTATATTCTAAATATTCTTCAACTTGAGACTTCCGTTTGCCTTGGGCTGGCTCATTGATCGGCAATTTGATTTTGCCTGTGCTGTCTTGCATCACTTTGGACATCAAAGCAGAGTACTCTGTAGAAATAGTTTGATCGTCAAAGTGTACTAATAACTCAAAACCCATAGTATCAGCGAAGAACTTAGCCCACTGCTCCATAGCACCCAGTTCGACATTACCAACTACATGGTCAATGTTGGTTAGACCGACTCCCTTCCCCTTAGCTGAGTCTCTAGGTTGAAAACTAGGTGCAAAAACTCCAGTGTAATTACTGCGCTCGACAAATTTGAGCAAAATATCGCCATAGATGTGAATAGCAGCGTAGCGAATTATTCCATATTCGTCTTTTTCTTCAGTTGGGGGAATTGCTCCCACTGCACCCCGCGCGGTTGATTCCCGGTAGGCACTGGCAGCATTGGGAACTTCCAGGGCAATAACAGCTATGCTATCGCCGTGCTGAAGTACACTTTTGCAGATGGGATGATTTGGATTCAAACCACTACTCAACACAAAGCGAATTTCTCCTTGCTCCATAACATAGGAAGCCATTTTGCGATCGCCCGTTTCTAAACCCCGGTAAGCTGTATTGGTAAAACCGAAAGCTTGAGAGTAAAACAGTGCTGCTTGTCTGGCATTACCTACATAGAATTCAAGGTGGTCGAATCGTCGAATCGAAAAAAAATTATTCACGGTAATTCCTCCTTACGGGAACTACAGTTATTAGTAGGAGGGAAGAACTAAAAGTAAAAGAGTAATATCAAGACAGCCTAATTATGCAATACAAAAATATTGCAGACATATTCGTATTTTTGCTCCTATCCTGCGATTTTTGCTTTGCAGTACTTGTCTAATGTGCTTTTACACAAATTAATTTTTCACCTGTTTTAAGTATAGATATGTCAACAGGCAAATTTATAAGTATGTAACTAAAAATTAACCAGAGCAATTAAAGTTAAATTTGATATAGCAATCCTGATTTACGAACTGCTTATAGAGGTAGACCATAGGGAATAGGCAATAGGCAATAGTAAATATTAATTAGGGTGTGTTACAGCTATGCAAGGATTTGGGAGTTTGAAAGAGTGAGAAGTAGCCGTAACGCACCGAGAAAGATGGTGCGTTACTATAATTTAAGGTTTATTTTATAAATCATCTCTTAAAGTTAAATTTAATATGTTGTTACTATAGTTTGCTCTTTTCCTTCTAGACGACCAAGTAAGTAATCCCAAACAAAAGACAAATCAGACCAGAGTGAAGTAAATACTGAAGAAAGCAATAAAGCAAATGTTGAAAAGATAATGCTTTTAGCGATATTTAACTTGGTTTCCAACAAACGTGGAACTTGAATTGAATTCAGTTAATAAATATACATATCAAGCTAAAATGAAGTTAAAACTTTAACTTTAATGCATCTGTTCTAGATTAACATCGGTTAATTCTGAGTTAGCATTATTTTAGTCAGGAGATTATCTCCAATGCTGGCATCGATAAAAACACTGTTCTCATCAATTGTTGACTATGCTGGATTGTTCCCCCCGGCAAAACTTACGATGGAAGAGGCGATCGCCAATTATGCTCGCTATCAAACAGCTTGCCACCACTGGATGTTAGGTAATTTTGTACTACCAGTGTCGCGGATAAATGAGTTTGAACAACTGCTTTTAAAGTTGCCTATAGAAGCAGAAGTGAGTAAAACTAAACACTGGCGGCTCAGTCTTATTATCTCTCAAGAAGTGGAGTCGGCGATCGCCAAAATTCAAGCTCTAAATGATCACCCAAAAATGGCGATCGCCTCCCTAGAATTTCCACCACTTTCCCTTAGTGAAATTGATAAAGTATTTCCTTATCTTCCTGCTGACACTGAGGCGTTTTTTGAAATTCCTTATAGTGGGGACTTGACAGCATATTTAACTTTACTGCAACGCCCTGGTACATCGGCTAAAATTCGTACTGGCGGCTTGAGTGCCGAGGCGTTTCCTACAATTTCTCAACTTTATCGGTTTATTTTTGCTTGTGCCGAAGCTCAAGTTGCTTTTAAAGCAACTGCTGGACTGCATCATCCCCTACCAGGGAAGTATCCCTTAACATACGAGCCAGATAGCTCTAATGCGATAATGCATGGCTTTCTGAATGTAGCAGTGTTGGCAGTACTGGTTTATTGGCAGAAGATAACTGCACAAGAAGCCCTAGTAGTTCTTCAGGAGTCTACTCTCGAAAGTTTCCAAGTCTCAGCAAATAGCATCGTTTGGAAAGATCGCCGACTAGATATCTGGGAGCTACAAAAGGCTCGGCAAAGTTTCTTTCGTTGTTTTGGCTCTTGCTCATTTCAAGAACCCATAGAATCACTCAAGAATCTGAAACTGTTATGAGCCGTTCAATCGATCAAACTCACGATCCTAGTTTGCGTAGTTGGGTAGAATCTGCCAATCAAAAAGATACTGATTTCCCGATTCAGAACTTACCTTTTGGCGTGTTTCGACATCGTAATGGTACCCGAAGCTCACGAATTGGGGTAGCGATCGGCGACCAAGTTCTAGATTTGACATCATGTTACCACTCAAGACTGCTTCAAGAACTCCCCGAGCAGTTGCAAGCAGCTTGCACGGATGCTAATTTAAATCCCTTAATGGCTTTAGGAAGTTGGGCTTCATCAGCGTTGCGTACTCATCTGAGCGAATTGCTGCGATGGAATGGACAAAAGCCTTCATTAGAGGCAAAACTGCTGATACCAATGGTAGAAGCAGAACTTTTATTACCTGCGGACATTGGCGATTATACTGATTTTTACGCTTCTATTTTTCACGCTACCAACGTTGGAAAGCTATTCCGTCCTGACAATCCCTTACTCCCTAACTACAAATACCTTCCTATTGCCTACCACGGACGAGCCTCCTCCATTGTACCCAGTGGTACACCTATCAAGCGCCCCCAAGGTCAGCGAAAAGCTCCTGAAGATACTGTCCCTCATTTCGGTTCTTCCGTGTCTCTAGACTATGAAGTGGAGGTCGGCTTTCTGATTGGTGCTGGCAATCAACTAGGACACCCCATATCTATTGGCACCGCAGAGTCACATGTGTTTGGACTTTGCTTAGTCAATGACTGGTCAGCACGAGATATCCAAGCTTGGGAGTACCAGCCCTTGGGCCCCTTCCTCAGCAAGAGCTTTGCCACGACGATTTCTCCTTGGGTAGTAACTTTAGAAGCTCTGGCACCTTTCCGTTGTCCTGCTTTTGAACGTTCTCAGGAAGATCCGTTGCCCCTACCTTATCTGTCTGACTCAATTAATACCAGAGTGGGCGGGATAGATATGATACTGGAAGTGCTACTTAATTCGGCACAGATGCGCGAGCAAGGGATAGAGCCATTTTCTATGAGCCATGCTTCCTTTAAAGAAATGTACTGGACAATAGCTCAGATGATTGCTCACCACACTAGTAATGGTTGCAATCTCCGCCCTGGAGATTTACTAGCTAGTGGAACAGTTTCTGGTACTGAATCAGCTTCTCAAGGATCTCTGCTAGAAATTACTCGGCGTGGTTCTCAGCCTATTAAACTAGCAACGGGTGAGATCCGAGCTTTCCTAGCTGATGCAGACGAAGTTATTATTCGCGGATACTGTGAGAAAGAAAACTATGCCAGAGTCGGGTTCGGAGAGTGTCAAGGCATAGTTCTTGCTGCCGAATGAGCGGAGGGAAGAAATGCAATTTTCAGCCAAAAGACATATAACACCTAATTAGTGCATAATTACGGCTTTGTTGCGTGAATATAGAAAGATGGTAAATTTTACTCAATACCTTCGCCAATTTACGAGGGTGAGTTGATGACGCTTACACTATTAACTCGCTGTTCTCTGAGGTTTGGCAAAAACAATAAGTCTAAAAATTCCTTTAAGGTTGACCATAAGGTTTTTTTTTAACGTATTGACCGCAGTATGAGGATTTGAGATGTAATCTCATTCGATTTATCTGACACTTTCATCTGTGCCAAAACCAAATTTTGTTCACTTGCCCAGGCACTAATCAAATGCAATGCTGCAAAACCTTGATTTCGGTCGTAAGAACCCCTAATTGTCTTTCCGTCTATGGGAATTATCTCTCCTCCCATCTTTGTCACTAGGGTTTCTATCCATTTCAAGAAACAGCAATTCAATTCTTCTGGGTTGATGAACTCAAATACTCGCCGGAAGGTGTCATCGGAAGGGATTCCGTTTGGTAATGCTAAAAACTCTTCTAACCACTTTTGCTTACTGATGCCGTAATTCTCAATGTCTTCCCATTCTTGCGCTCCGCTTATTACTGCGAGAATTGCAATTACTAAGATATCTATGAGTTGATGTTTTTTGGTCTGCTCTACTCTTGGGTCTTTGATGTCTTCAAAATGCTTGACTAAACTCTTTTGAATAGCTTCAATTGATGCTACCTGTCCTGGCTCAGGCTGATGACGATTGCTTTTTTTAGCTTTACCAGATTTAGTTTCAAATCCTGCCGACATACAGTTTTATTCCAAGAGTTTTCAGGGTAAGCGCATTGCTTTCATCTCATTTCTTTTGCTCTGATGTCAAGTGCATTTTTTATTTGCTTCCGGATTCTCATCTTTGTTCTTTTGTCAAGTTGCTATTATACCAAATTAGATGAGCTTCCCCTGGAGGATTCCATCAAGACACTATCGCCCAACTTCAAAAAGAAATAGAAAATTGGAAATGTGATTTGGATATCCCTATCTTGATCCAAGTTCTCCCAAGGGGAGTTCAAAATTCAGAAACTAAACTTTTTGATGGGTTCGTTACCCTTTGGTGTAATTGTTCGGAATTTGAATTGTGGCGAGAAATATTTGAAACTAAACTCGATAAGTGAACTGTTGCATTAAATTATTGTTTCCTCGCTGCACCATCATTTCTGTTGCCTCCACTCGATTTTGTACTCCCGTTCCACAGCCGCCAGCAATTTTGCCTGCAACGAAGATAAATAAGGTTTGGCTTGTTTCCCCAGCCCCTGCAATAGCCAATCCACAGCCTCGTCACGGGTGGCCACTTGATTTAACTGCCGTAACCTCACACATAGCTGCTGCATGAATTGGCAATCTTCATCAAGCAATTCCAGTGATTTCAGGTGTTCGATTTTTACAGTGTAGTCGCCATCCCAAGTCTGGAGTGTACAGCTGTATTCCCCAACGTGATTTACCACGCCCCAATTACCCGCTTTACCTCTCAAGTCTGGGTTATCCTTTGGCAAAAGAATGCATATTTCACCAATATGGTAAGGATTGGCTACTTTCGTGCTTTCGCGTATCCTATCTACAATATCTTTCACTATGCGACCAGATGGAATCTTATTCCCAGCTTGCTCTACTGCCTGTTGCCATACATCCGCTTGCACAGCCGGTTCCAACTCTGCTTTCGCCAAAAACCGCAATTGTCGTTCGTTGGTCGGCATTGGAATTTGCCGACCAATGGTCGGCAAAAACTTTTGAAGATTCTCATAAACCACAATAGCTGAAATCTTCAAGTACGCTGCGTCACGACTATAATTGAAGCGATCGCGGCAGTATTCTTCAAAAGTCCGGTGCGTGGAACGGTACAGCCGTCTGTCCCTCAACTTCATCAGCGCCTGACCCGCTTCTAAAAACGCACGTTCTACACGGCGTTCTAAGTTCAGCCGCTCGTTTTGTTCTTCGGGGGTCAACTCTCTGATTTCAACAGCCACAACTTCGATGGTTGCTAATGCTGGCTTATCTTGGGCAGAAATATTTTCGGCAGCAGAGTCGGTTGCTAGCTTTGGTTCCTCAGATGTCGCAGGGGTAATTTTCTTGCGTCTGGATGGTGGTTTGTTCATTATTCCACCTCCAGGCTGACAGCAGTCGAACAAATATTGAATTGTGTCATCATGCAATATAGTGTTTTTATTTATGCCCCCATCCTTTAAATAGGTTGGGGTTTTTCATTGCTTTTTATATTTTGCAGCCTTAAAGCACTACCAAATATAAAACTCATCAAAAAATCTCATAGACCAATTATCAAAAAAAAACGCTACGCCAGAGGTATTACAACAACAAAATACTGTTTGGTCGTATTCTAGAAATACCCTCTTCGACACACGGGCAAAACAACGGCTAATGCTTGATTATTTGACAGAGGGTATCGGATTTGGGGTGACTATATAAATCTCATCTAGGTTGAAACCCATAGTTTTTCCGTATCGGGTTTGAGATGAGTTTTAACCCACACTCGATATTGAGTTTTATTTAGAATCAAGGGGCTAATTTAAATTTTTTTAGCAAAGAAAAGAACCGATAAATAGGGTTTATTAACATATCCTCCGTGAGCATTTAATATCTGTATAATAGTATCAGAAAAATCTTGCTTTTCAGTTTCAGTAAATTCTTGATAAGCAGTTTGAGTTTTCAGAAGACCTAGATATCGTTCTGCATCATAATTAATAAACCAAGGATATTGTTTGATCACTAGGTTTTTGAAACAAAAGCTATTTAATATCCAGTTTTCTCTTTTTTTTATTAGTGATTCAACTGAGGATGGTTTAGTATTATATATTGTAGGTACATATTTTTGAAACGTTTCTTTGAGCGCCTGAAATATTGAAGTATCTGGTAAAATAGAGAAATTCCAAAAAAACGCAATATAACCTTCTTGTTTTAAAGCTTGTGCAACTTTTGGATACCCTTTTTCACGATTTACCCAATGAAAGGCTTGGGCAGATATTGCTAAATCAAAGGCGCTTGGGCGTAAGTTCCAATCCTCTAAAGTAACTGTCTCAAATGTCACCTTTGGATATAAACGCATATTTTGAGATGCTATTGCAATCAGTCTTTCACCTGGCTCTAAACAGTAGATAGCGTAGCCCTTTTCAGCAAATGGAACAGTTCCCTTACCTGTCCCTGTTCCAATATCTAAAATTGAAGCTGAATCCGTAAGATTAGCCATCTCAATTACATCTTCAATCAATTGAGATGGATAACTAGGGCGTGCTGCATCATAGATTTCTGCAACTTCATTAAAGGACTCACTACGTTTTTTGCTCATCACTGATAAATCCACAAACGTATTTTACTCTCGATCACTTTCGCTCAGATTTTAGAAAATATTAACAGTTTTACACTAGAGAAAAGCCTCTGTCTCCAATCCAATTTGACAAGACGCTACCGCTACTATTAATCTGTATAATTGGTAATCCTTCGGGTGCAGGGTGCAAGTCTATACTAAAAATAATTCAGAGACCAACCGAGAAACTTTTACCATGATTTATGACAAAAGCTTTATCCTGGCTTATTAAGGGCAGCACCTTGTTTTGTCTATTGCCTTGGGAGCCAATTGCGGCACAAATTGCTCCCGATACAACTTTAAGAGTCAACTCCAGCGTCACACGAGAGGGTAATAATACCAGTGCGATAACGGGAGGAACCCAAGTCGGAAGCAATTTGTTCCATAGCTTTGGACAGTTTTCTGTACTCACAGGAAGCACAGTCTACTTCAAAAATGCCCCAGACATCCAAAACATTTTGACAAGAGTGACGGGTAGCTCAATATCTAATATTGATGGTTTAATTCGAGCTAACGGCATAGCCAACGTATTTCTTATTAATCCCAATGGGATTATTTTTGGGCCGAATGCTTCACTGAATATTGGCGGCTCGTTTTTCGGCACTACTGCCAGTAATATTAAATTTGCTGATGGCATCTCCTTTGACGCTAAACCATTTAGTGGTGCAGAACCGTTGTTGACAGTGAGCGTGCCTGTGGGATTAGGATTTGGGACAAATGCTGGCAATATTGGCGTCTTTGGAGACGGCCAAGGTATAAGAAAAACTTCAGACCTCATAGATACTAGTTCTGGTCTGCGTGTACAGCCAAATCAAACCTTAGCTTTGGTGGGTGGTGATATAGTACTCTCACGCGGAACGCTTAAAACAACAGGGGGACAGATTGAATTAGGCAGCGTGGCTGGAGCGGGTTTGGTCAATCTGATTCCTACAGATAAAGGCTGGACATTGGGATATTCAGGCATCTCAGCCTTTGGAGAGATCCAGTTGTCTGGAGCAGCAGCAGTTGATGCCAGTGGGAATGGTGGTGGCAATATTCAAATACAAGCCAGGAAGCTAATGCTAGACGGTGGTTCTCAGATTGAGTCCAGCACATTAGGAGCAGGAACGGGAGGAACAATGAAAATTAATGCTTCAGATTCAGTGAACCTTGTAGGATTACCAGAAGTTAATTCGTTTTTCAACACTGGTATATCGAGCCTAGTTTACCCAAGAGCTACTGGATCTGGTGGCAACATCAATATTGAAACTGGGCGGTTAAATGTCCGGGATGGAGCAGGGATCGCTGCTGGTACGTATGGCTTTGGAAATGCTGGTTCCATAGAGGTCTTAGCTCATGATTCAGTAGAAGTGCTGCGAAAACCAACAGCGAATGCAGGCAGTTCCATAACAAGTTTGGCCCAACGAGGATCTACTGGTTCTGGCGGTAACATCAAGATTGAAACTGCGCGGTTAAGTCTACGCTCTGGAGGAGTGATATCATCAGGCACATTTGGGCAGGGTTCGGGAGGCAACGTATCTATAACTGCTGACGAAGAAGTGCAAGTAACCGGAAAGTCATTAACTGGTAATTCTCCTAGCAGAATATCAGCTCGAACTGGAGGAACTGGAAAGGCCGGAAATCTGACAATCGAAGCAGAACGATTAACTGTCACTGATGGTGGGAGAGTAAATATTGGTGGTGAAAAAATTCCAAAAAATCTCAACTTTCAGCCAGGGCAAGGAAATGCAGGAACCCTCCGAATCAACGCAGACAGTATCAATCTAGACAGAGGTACTATCACAGCGGGCACAGAGGGCGGCACAAAAGGCGAAGGAGGCGACATTTTCTTACACTCTGGTGACTTACAATTACATGACAGTATCATTACTGCGACTGCTGGGGGTAATGGCGACGGCGGCAACATCACTATCAACACAGATATCCTAGTTGCAATAAAAAATAGCACCATCACAGCAAATGCTTTTGAAGGGGAAGGCGGTAATATAAAAATCGACACCAAAGGACTATTTCTTTCTCCTGATAGCAAAATTACAGCTAGTTCGCAGTTCGGATTGAATGGCACGACTCAGATCAACACCTTATTTACTAATCCTGTGCAGGCTAAAGCAGAACCAGAAGCGATTCGTGCAACTCCTGAGATTGCATCGGTTTGTCAGGGACGATCAGGGACAGTAGCTAGAAGTAAATTAGTTGTTACTGGTACTAGCGGTCTACCAACTAGTTCTAACGACCTGCCAGTTAGCGATTTTAGTTGGCAGAGTAACTTTGTTCCAGATCAAGCTATTAATAATTCAGAAAAACCAAAGTCATACTCAAGCGAAGAACCAATACAAATCATAGAAGCCCAAGCCTTGATACAAGATTCTGATGGGAATTTTATTTTGACGGCAAAACAACCTAACACTGTCGTTCATAATGCTTTGTTATCTGCCAGTTCGTGTTTTCAATCATCTGATGTATCAAAAGTATTACCAGTGACAAAAACGACTCAGAATGATGATTAGACTCCGATATTGCTTTAAGTACTTGTTGCTAGTCATTTTAGGGTTGTCTATAGTTGTAAGCCAACCATTTCTTATCCCGGTTCAAGCTGTAAATAAAGAAGCGCAACAACAGAAAGAGGCGGATTTACTGACCCAAAGAGGTCAAAAGCAATTGGATATTGGACAAGCACAGGAAGCCTTTGAAAGTTGGCAAAAAGCTACGAAAATTTATCAAAAACTTCAGTATGAAGACGGTATTACGGGAAGTTTAATCAACCAGAATCTTGCTTTACAAGCGTTGGGTTTCCATTATCGGGCTTGTAATACGCTTCTGTCAGCTCTGAAATTAGAAGCAAATGCTTCTCTTTGCGCTACTACGCCACAGCAACCTACTGATAAGATGGAAAAACTGCTGACGGCAGCCATTAATAAGCAAACTCCTTCACCCGTAAACTTGCTCGGATTGCACAACTTAGGAGAAGTCTTGCGTCGGCTGGGGAAGCTTGATGAATCAAAAAAAGTTTTGGAAGAAATATTATCTGCTGCTAAGTGGATACCCTCCGTTGACACTAGTGGAATTCTGCTTTCATTAGGTAGTACTAGTCAGGACATTTACAAGCAAATACAAAATAAACATTCCGAAATGGAAGACCCATTTTTTCCAAAAGAATTTGTCAATTTTATTCACCAAAAAGCACTGAAATCTCTTGATATTTATCAACAAGTTATTAATACCTCTAAGGCTCCAAAAGAAGTACAATTGCAAGCTCAATTACGTCGTTTAAATTTATTGTTAGATTTTGATAACTGGTTAGCAGTAGAGTTAAATTCAGGTAATACACGATTAACTGAAGTTCGTACTAGAATCACTCACCAAATACAGCCTGCTGTTGCTTTACTGTTGAAAAGTCATTCGACATTTTCTCAGTTACCAGCGAGTTATTCTATTTATGCCAAGTTGAACTTTGCTAAAAGTCTGAATCAAATTCCAGACCAGCAGTTCCATTCGCTAGCTATTGAATATGCTGAATCTGCTTTGCAAACAGCTAAAAGTACTAATAGTCAAAGATTACAGTCAGAGACTTTGGGCACTTTAGGAAAGTTAAAACCAGAGCAATCACAACCATATTTTGAAGAGGCTTTGGGATTGGCTCAATCAGTTCAAGCATGGGATCTTGCCTATCAATGGCAGCAGGAATTAGGAAAATTATATAAGGAGCAGAGAAAGTATAAAGAAGCTGCCCAAGCATATAGTGCAGCAATTGAAAACGTGACTCATGTTCGGGACAATCTTTTGGCAACTAATGCAGATTTACAGTTCTCCTTCAAAGAAAAAGTAGAACCTTTGTATCGTGACTATATGCGATTGCTCCTAGTAGATTCCAACCCAAATTTGGAACAAGTAATTCAAACTAATGAAAGGTTGCAAATAGCAGACTTAGAAAATTATCTTCAATGTGGTAAGCTTAATCTTGTAGCTTTAAATGATCTGAAAAATTTAGCTATCATGCCTTCAGTAATTCATATTATTGATTTAGGCAACACTATAGAGGTGGTTGTTCAGTCACCTGATAAATCCCTTCACCATCACTCTGTTGATCCCAAGTTAGTCAAAGTTCATGCAAATCATCTTTTACAAACTTTACATGATCAGAAATTTGCTAATACTAGAAATTTCGTAATTATTGATTACTCTCAAGCACTTTATAATTCGCTAATTGCACCCATCAAAAAATATTTACCACCAGATGGAACATTAGTCTTTACTTTAGATACATCTTTCCAAAATTTACCTATGGGCTTGCTTCATGATGGAAAAGATTATTTACTGAAGCACTACAACATTGCTGAGACTTTGGGTTCTAAAGTTCGGCAACCTAAACTCTTACCTAAAAAACAGTTAAGAGCTTTAATTGGTGGACTCTCTAAATCGAGTCCTAGCTTCCAAGCGGCAAATGCTCCCAAAGACCTGACAGAACTGCCATCTGTGCTAGAAGAAATAGCAAACGTCAAAGAGCAAACCAACTCTTCACTCTCGTTGATCAATGAAGAGTTCACTTATAAACGCTTTATAAAAGAAGTAACTACAGAGAATTTTCCGATTATTCACTTAACAACTCATGCTCAATTCAATTCTGTTCCTCAACTGACAATGTTTTTTAGCTGGGACAAGCCAATCAACTTATTCGAGTTTGACAGTTTACTCAAACAAAAACATCAAATCAATGAAGATGCAATTGAGTTATTGGTTTTAAGTGGTTGTGAAACAGCTAAGGGAAATAAGCGCTCGGCGTTAGGAATCGCTGGAATCGCAGCCCAAGCTGGAGCAAGGAGTACTGTAGCAACTTTATGGCGCGTAGATGACAAATCTACCGCTCTCCTGATGAAAGAATTTTACAAGGAGTTGAAAGATGGTAAAACTAAAACAGAGGCACTACGTCTTGCACAATTGAGTTTGCTATCAAATCCAAAATACTCCCACCCATACTATTGGGCAGGTTTCCTCCTCATCGGCGGTTGGCTTTGAGATTGTCGGTGGAACCTTCCCTCACGGTAAGCTCTTCTTCGCAACGTCCTCTCACCCCCAGTCGAGTCACAGCTTTAGTGTTGTAACGACCGGAGTTAACACAGCCTGATGCGCGATCGCTACTCCAAAACTGAAAGTGAAATCGATGGAGAGCGATCGCCAACGCGGTAAGCGATGCACAAGCGCAATGCTTTTCGCCCTTTTCTATCGGCATCACCAAAAGCTGACAAGAACCATCTTTTTCTTTAAGTGATAAATTCCTTTATTCTCTCATCTCAAATAGATGTTCGAGCGGTTTATCCGACACACAAACGGGTGATTTTGCCACTTTTCAAATGTACGGAGCTTTTTCAGAAATCAAATATAAGAATCATACTTGAATTTTATTAAGTATATTGAGAAAAAAACCTTTGTATGGTTAGCTTCTAGCAAATTTAGTTTTTCAGAAATCAAATATGAGTCCTATATTAGTCCTATTTTTTTAATGGGTGATAAAAACACACAATTAGATTCTCAAGAGACTGTTTGGGACAACTTATCCTTCCATTTATGGATCAGTTATCGTCCCACTGACAGATTTCATCAATTTTAGCCGTGACTGTACCTGAGCTAATTCATTAGAGTTGCCACTACTTTTTGCCAACCACTCTGCCATCTTGTATTCACGGAAAGCTTCATCTAGTAACCATGCATCCAAATAACGATCTCCTAGTACTCTAAACAGAGTCGGATTTCTACTACCTGCTGCCACTCTTGCTTTTAATGAATTAATTGTTTCATTTAAAAAGCCTTTTGACATATATATAATATCTAGTTCGAGAAAAGAAGCTTCGTCGGCAGATAAGCCTAATTTTTTAATTACATTCACCTGCTCTAAAACCTGTTTAACATCACCTTCAGGCAATACATGGACTACTAACTTGCCAGGAAAATTAATAGGAGAGTCACCTTTATTTGCAGTTACTGTAATTGTATACGCAGCGCCGTACTCCAATTCTTTTCGCTCTTTTGGATAGGGCAGTATAGTATCTTTTACTTCTGTTTCCCAGTGAAATTCGTAACTAGTGACCTCTACTGTATAACTGGTAGCATTAACAATAGGATGCCAAGAAATTGTTGGTCGGGTATTCAAAAGTATATTTCCGTAGGGAGTAGTCAGCTTTAGTGAATCTTGATTCTCACCTGGGCCTTTCATCTTTGGACAGCCATCACGATTTAGAGGTGTACATTGCCGTCGTTCTGCTTGAAACTGTGGCGGCGTACAGATGCCTGAAACACCAAAAACAGCACTCTGCTGAAATTCTAAAACCTGGCGACTCGAATAGCACACAGCCTTAACCTTACTTCCGTTAGCGGGGGTGATTTTATCTCCTAGACAAATCTCGCTTCCGACTGCTAGATAGCGATCGCCTGAGCTGATAATTCTACCAACTTCATTAATGCAGACACGCTTTGCTACTAGTTGTGGTTGAGCCAATGCGCTGCCAGAGTTTGATAGAAGCATTATTGATGCAATTGTTACCAATGGAACTCTAGAGACTTTTTTCCCTACTTCGTTAGTTGAGTCCGGTGTGGCTAGATTGGGCATTGAAAATATTGTCTGGTTATCTTTAAGTTAGTAGCATAACGGGATTAGGGAACAAAAAAAAGCCTATGGTGAAGATCCCGGCACAATATCTCCCAATAACCGCTTTAATACTTGCTTCCTCCATTTCTGAACCTCTAACTGGTTAGACTCAGCAACCAAGCAGACTTCCCAGGATATCCTTGCATGATTAATTTCCCCCAAGGCTTCATGTACTTGTGCTAGCAGGCAGTAAGCATCTGTTCTTTTAGAGTCCAAGTCTGTCGCTTTTTCTAAATATTGCTTCGCCTCGCTATACTTCTTTTGCCCTAATTTCGCCCAGCCTAAATTCTTGTATAAAGTAGCTTGACTTTCGGGGTCTTTAGTTTTTTTTAACCCATCTAAAGCTAAATAAACTGCTGTATTATAATCACCAGTTATATTCTTTAGTCTGGATAAATTATTAATTGCAGCTACAGCTTGACTATTATTTTTTATAGCTAAGTTATATTGCTCTTCCGCTAATGTATATTCCGTTCTTTCATCATAAAAACTTCCCAGCGTATAATGCCCTAACCATGACTTAGGATTTAATCTAAAAAGCGTCTCATAGGCAGTTTTAATACAGTTATCGTCCGATATCTCTTGACATATTAAAGCCAAATTAGTATAAGCATCTTCATATTTAGGATTAAAATTGATAGCTAGCTCATAGTATTTCCGAGAAGTTTCAAGAGTATTTCCACGCCGATCTGCTTGATCAAAGTAAAACTTAGAGATTGAAGAAGCTAGATTAGAATTATATTTAATTGCTTGGTTAAAGTCATTTTGAGCATCTACCAACCGATTTTCTTGTTGAGCTTTTTTTCCTTGAGCTAGATAATAATTAGCTATAATAGGAAGTGATACATAGAACAAGCCAAGCAAACTTAAAGCCCCGAAAACACCCGCGCCAATTTGAAATGACTTCGATGTTATTACACGGTGAAGCTTTGATTTAAGTGGTAAGCTCTCCAATCGCTGCAAAATTACTCTAGTCGTTTGTGGACGTTGCCCTGGTAAGGGAGCCATTAATTCTTCGATAAAATCAGCAAAAGGCTTGTCAATCTGCTCTGCTTTATATCTCCAAATTAGATTTCCTGTGTTTTTATCTGTTGGCAAACGCATCAATGAAGTGCCCGTGACTAAATGCACAAAGGTTCGCCCTAAAGCATAAAAATCTGATTGGGGTACAGCTTGTCCATTTACTTGCTCTAAAGGGGTATAGCGAGGTGTGACGACAGCTGTAATTTCATATACCCCTCCTCTGCCTGTACTGGTTCCCCCACTTCCACTAACTTTAGCTAAGTAGGTGTCAGTAACTCGCCGTGCAGTACCGAAATCAACTAATGCCAGTTGACTATTTGGCTGAAGAACTATATTAGAAGGTTTAATATCACGATGAAAAAAATTAGAGCGGTGTACTGTATCAAGGATTTCAACTAACTGTTTAAGCCATTCCAGTGCTAGAGATTGTGAGATTCTCCCATTAAATTTTATCCATTCCTCTAGGTTCTGTCCCTCAAATTTGTTCATAATTAAGCAATGTAGTGTTAGAAGACTATCGTTTGGAACAACAGTAAAATAGTCTTCTAAGGTGCTACGAGGAATTTTTGGGTGTCGAATGAGTTGCAAAGTGAGAGATTCCCGCTCAATTAGCTCTGTAAGCTTAGGTGTATTCCATTTCAGAACTTTCATGACTCGTTGTTCACGAACTGGATGCCACCTAGTACCAGCGTCATCTACTTCAAAAACATCAAAGTAGTTGTACGGGTTATCAGTAAGGGCTTTTAATGGTTTTATTAGACGGATACGGTTGTTAATCAGTAGTGAAGTCCCACAAGAGAGACAATTTTCAACGTCGTCGGGATTTTGGCGGTGAGGACACAGAGGATTGATACAGTAACTCACTGAATCTCTTCACCTCTTCCTCTTCTAGATATAAAGCATGAAGAATTGCTTGGCGAATGCTTATTTTGTACATGTGTATTCATAACCGTTAGCTTTATCTATTATTTACTAGTCTGGTCAACTAAGATTTAAGCGTTGGTCACCTAAAGCCCTTGACGAAAAGCCAAGGGTTGCTGAATCTATCTGAAAGTCCAAGTGGTTTTTTGAGAACATATTATGATGTATAGACAATGTAAACAATTATGAACATAAAGCAAGTATCATAGAGGTGCAGTATATTCTTAACTGAAACTAGTTCTAATCTACAAGAAACCATCACAGATATTTAATACACCAATAAAAATAAAAAGATATGAATTTTAGGGCTGAATCAAGATTTAAGTCTACTACCCCTTCTCCCATTCTTCCACAAGAACACGGGGTTTTAGGGCAGAGATTTTCTGCAACTGTAGATTTTGAAGAAGCTTTTGCTGTAGTAGACAACCTAGTGTTAGCCGAAAGACGCAAACGCTTGTCGTTGCCTGAAATCCTTGTTCTTAGAGCAGCTTGGGATGGAAAGGAATATAAAGATGTAGTAACCAATTCGACTTATAGCCTTAACTACTTGCAAAGGCGTGTAGCCCCTCCCTTGTGGAATATGCTTTCAAAAACGATTGGAGATGGCGAACGAGTTGAAAAACAAAGCTTGCGATATTTTTTAGAGCGAGTAACAAAGGAGTATCAATCTCAAGATGCCATACATCAAAAACAAACATTCCTTGCTAATAATCAGATACAAGTGATTGGGACTAAATCACCTGATATATCCAGTTTTTATGGGCGTGTACAAGAACTAATACATTTAAAAAAGTTAACAATCAAGCAGAGATGCGTATTGCTAGTAGGGGTAGCAGGAATTGGCAAAAGCGCATTAGCAGCAAAACTATTAGAAGAACTTCGTTTGGAGTCTAAACCGAAATTTGAGTGTTTAATCTGGAAATCAGTGGCCCATGCACCATTAGTTCAAGACTTAGTTGCTGATTTAATCGAGCTAATCCAGCCTCCGCAAATCCCTTCTAGTTTGCCTGAGCATACACAGTCCATGATTTCAGTGTTGATCAAGCAGTTGCAATCACGTTCCTCTCTGCTGGTATTAGATGCCTCTGAAGCTTTATTTCAAACGATTAACTTTCAGCAACAACGAGAGTATGGATTATTCTTTCGTCGCTTAACAGAGGAGCTATCTCAAAGCTGCGTAATTATAACTAGTCGAGTTTTTCCTGATGAGCTTGAGAGTTTAATAGGAGCTGAATTACCTATTGATTTTCTGAAAGTTGAAGGTTTAGAAGCAAACGCCGCATTACAACTATTATTTAGCAAAGGATTAACAAATCCAGAAAAATGTAATGATTTAATCAAAACTTATAGAGGTAATCCTTCAGAACTAAAAGCAGTAGTCAATCGAATTAATCATTTCTTTGCAAGTAGCACCGAAAAATTTTTTGAAAACCCAACTACATTAGTTAGTGACCAGTTCCAAGAAATGCTTAATCATTTATTCAGTAACGTATTGAGCGAAATTCAGAAGCAAATTATGATTTATTTAGCAGAAAAAGTAACTTCAAATTTACAATCTATTGGGTTTGCTCAACTATTGAATAATATGAATTATGAGACAAAAAGCTCCGTTTCAAAATTTGAGCTAATTAAGGCATTAGAAGTACTTGAAAAAAACTCATTAATTGAAACTATTAAAGACCCTATCACAGAAGAAATCAGCTTTAACCTAGAACCAGTAATTAAAAAATATATTAAGACAGATCCACTTGGATTAATACATACATCTAATGCTTCTGCTTCACCCAATTTACCGATCGCATCTTAATAGAGGTAGCTATGATTAAAGGAAAACTACAAGTAACAATCAAAATCAACGAACTTCCTCAGCCCAACACTGTAGGAAACGGTTTGCAGCAGTTTGGCCTAAACTGTGATGAACACATTATTTCAGTCACAGTTAAACGTAAAATTTACAAGAAGCTGACCCATGCCGCCAGTAGTAATTATCTACAGTGGGTAGCAGCGATGTCCAATGACAAGCCGCGAAGCGTCTACGCTCTTAATCTCGGTCAGCAAACACAAAACGGGTTGTGCTGGACGAACTCAATATACAAGTTTTCGAGCACAAGCTTAAACCAAAGGCAAAAGCCACGGCTGGTGATGCTTGAGCCAGGGTAATCACACCCTACACAGAGGTGCTACCAACCCTCGATTACCCCTAAAGCAATCCTTAGCAAACATGGAGGTCACAAGTAAAAATCAAAATAACGCTAGATACCAGATGACCAGAAGTTCTGTAAAATCAAAACGAACAAGAAATGCAGGGAGATATACAATAACACCAAAAATTTAAAGGACAAAATGCCACTAGGGAGTGGGCGCTTTGTCCAAAGAGCAAAAAACTGAATAACTTCAGAGCGGGGTTATCTCAAAGCAACCAAAGCAGTGGTATAGGAAGTTTGGCGACTTGTTTCCACTGACTGGTCAGATGAGATTGAATCTGCGCTGCTTCTCGTATTATACGAGAAGTCGCACGAAACGCCTAGTTTTGTGTGGCACTTTTGCCTGTCAAAATTCATGATTTTTGTGTAAAGTTAAGTTTTGTTAAAAATGTCCCGAATTTTGTAGCTAAAAGATGTAGCAACGCGAATCACAGTTACCAGTTATCAGTTATCAGTTAGGAGTAGAGTCCAAGATTGATAACTGTTAACTGTTGACTGATAACTGATGCAACCCCCTCTGAAGCTTGTCAACCAAGTTATCAGGGAAAAATATCATGGCAAATAGAGAACACCCTAAGAGCGCTGTAGTTAAGTGCATGGGGTTGAGTACAGCTTTCGCATGGCAATTTTGTGTTGTGACGAAGGGGAGTTTTTGGAATATCCAGGCTAGAGCAAGAGTTTCGCAGCTTGAAACAGTTCTCTCCAAAAAATTCCTTGGAGAGAACCGATGAATGCAGCGACAACTGAATATCCAAACAATCTCACGGCAGCGGAATACCATGAGTTGTTAGCTGGTAGCGCCATTCATCCGGCGTTGATTAAGCGCAACTTTTTCCATGTCGAGGGAGAATCAGTTTACGACTACGTGTTCATCTCTGATAAAATCCCACGCAAGAATGCAGGTCGAGTCACGGATGCATACGTAAAAATGTATCAGCATCTATTACTGGGTGGGACGTGGATTCAGTCACTTGACCCGTTTAAGAACTGGCAACCGATGGAGTGGGGGCGGATTAAGCCCAACTTCCCGCGCATTGATTGGGAAAAAGGCAAGCCAGTTAAGTACGAGTCGCCACCCAAGACAGCAAACCGTGTTACTTACTTCGATGTCGCTAACCCCATTTGGGACAAAGTTGCAAAACGCTATTTAATTAAGCGCTATCATTCGCTTTTGGCGCTACGCCTGTTGGATAAGCTTAATCCGCTAATATTTTGGGAGTGGGTGAAACAGCATCCAGAGATTCCAATTATCTTATGCGAAGGGGAAAAAAAGGCTGCTTGCTTGCTGAGTATGGGGTTTGTAGCGATCGCGCTACCTGGAATTTGGAACGGGCGCGTGGGCAAACAAGATTTTGATGAACGGTTGCATCCTGACTTAGTACCGATGGCTCAGGCGGGACGCAAGTTCATAATTCTTTTTGACTACGAAACTTCTTCTAAAACCAGATGGTCGGTGTTTCAAGCCACTGTTCGCACTGCAAAAGCAATCGAATCGGCAGGTTGCTTTTGTGAAGTTGCGCTGTTGCCGGGGCCAGAAAAAGGTGTAGATGATTTCGTGGTAGCCAGGGGTGAAGATGCTAATGCTCTGCTAACTGCAATTATAGATGATGCAAAATCACTAAAAGATTACCAGCGCTCGTATCGGGCGAAAAAATGGGGACTAAGCAAGTACCAGCCGGATGTCACTGTTAATGTTAAGTATCTCTCTGAGGCTTTGTGTATTCCTGAACTTGAAGAAAAATGCTTGAGAGTGCCTGAGCTTTATGAGCTTGAAAAGGAACAACTTTTCACGCCATCTATAAAAGGACATCCTCCAAAGAAGGAGTCTACGGATTCTGGCGGAGTTGATTCAGACAAATCGAAGAAATCCCCTACCTTCAATTTCCCAAAATCAGGACTAGTCGTACTCTGGAGCGACATGGGTACTGGTAAAACCCAACTTATGCGCTGGTGGCGTGACCAAAACCCCGACGCGCGGTTCCTCAACAATGGGCATCGCGTAAATTTGCTGAAAAATCTTGCCGAACGCTTGCAGACGGCGATGTATTCAGACTTGGGTTACACAGGTTTAGCCCAGGCTCAAGCCCTTAGTATTACTATCGACAGCTTGCATAAGCTGAATACTCAGTCTCTCACCTACGGCTGCATATTTATAGATGAAGCCTGCCAATACCTCACCCACCTACTACACAGTAATACTTGCAAACAGCACCGTGCAGCAATACTTGAAGTCCTGGAATATATAGTATACAACGCGCCACTGGTCGTCATCGCTGATGCACACATGGATGATTTAACGGTAGACTTCTTTCTTGCAATGCGACCCAAAGGTGAAGTCCCATACATTATCAAAAACGAGTGGCGAAACGGTTCACGCACAATTTATTGGTATGAGGGGGATAATTCAAGTGCGCTGGTTGCCCAAATCTCGGCAGCGCTGATGCTTGGTGAGAAAGTTATGGTTGCCAGTGACAGTAAGCGTTTTATCAAAAAACTCGACAAATCCTTTACTATCAAATACGAAGAATCTAACTCCGAAAAATCACATACACAAAAAAAATGGCGTATCTGGTCTGTTCACTCTGACAATTCTGGCAGTGATGAGAATGTTGCTTTCATCAAAGATATCACCAACGCCGTCAAAAACTTTGATGCCTTGTTCACCTCTCCCAGTCTCGGTACTGGTGTTGATATTTCCCAGTATCATTTTGACTTAGTGTTCGGTGTCTTTCACGGCGTTTCCCAAACTGCTACCGAATGTGCCCAACAGCTTTACCGTTATCGTCCAAAAGTCCCGTTTCATATTTGGGTGGCCCCACGTCCCCCCTTTGGTTACAAGGATACAAACGCTACTAAGATTAAAGAGCGCTTGCTCCAAACCAATGAAATGACCGCTTTTCTGTTGCGGATTGACCGTCAAACAGGCTTAAGGGGCGCAGAGAAAGATTGGGCGCTTGAGGCTTACTGCCAAATTATGGCTAACCGCCACTATTCTCTGAATAATCTGCGTGATGATTTGCGATCGCTCCTCACCGAAATGGGCAATACATTTATATGTGTGGGAAGTGATTCAGATCCTCAATCTCTTGAAAGTCTTAAAGCAGCAGCACAAGCTTTGGATAGTGCCCACAATTCGGCTGTTGCCAAGGCCAAGAATATTACTTTGAGCGAGTACCGTGCCCGTCAGAGCAAAGATTACCTTGACCCTAATGAAATTTTTGAATGCGAAAAATTCCGCATTTCTGATTCTTACGGCATCGAAGTAACCGAATCACTCGTAGAAATGGATAAAGGTGGTCGCTTAATTAGAGCTATCGCCGGACTTGAGGCCATTTTAGCCCCACCCGAAGAATCGTTTACTGACCCCAAAACTGGGCAAACTTATCCTACCCCACCAACAATTGTCACCCAAAAAGACCGCGCCGAACGGGACAATTTACCTTTGTGCATCGACTGGGGCAATTACTCGGCACGGTGGCTGGCTAGATTTAACCTGGGACTGCATCAGATTCTCACTTCTTTAATGAAGGGTGATGAATTTACTGCCGACGATTCCACCTTACTCAAGATGACGGCGATTGCTAAAAACTGTGCTGCTCACGTTAAAGCAATTCTTGGTTTTACTATTCCCAGTGACTGTAAACCTATTTGGTTGCTGGCCACAATGCTAGAGCAGCTGGGGCTAAAGTTGACTTTCCGTAAAATTGGCAAGCGCGGTCAACAGGTGAAACTTTTTTCTTTATCTAAAGAGGAATTAGAATTTGCAATGCATGTAATTGCTCATCGCGTGGAAAAGCGTAATCAAAAAGAAAATCGAACCTATTATGCTGCTCAAACCCCTGCTGCGTATAATGTAAACCTCAATCAGCAGGCCGTATCCACACCCCCCTTTGATGCTATAGGGAACTCCCATTGCCAAGGGGAGGATACTACCGAATTTGAGTCGCCCCCAACCGATCGCATTACGCTACTCCACTGCGTAGAAATACTTCGCTCTGGCATTTTTCGTGGAGTGGACGCAATTAAAGGCATTCTCAAGCGATGGGTTGAGGATTTGCGCTGGGAGGTGGTGCTGGAACTTGAAGCGATCGCAGCGAATGAGCTGCGGCGAGTCGAGGATCTTGTCCCGGAATTTTATGCCTTGCTCTCTGAAGATGTGTTGCCGATGGAGGGGTAAAGTCAGCATCACATACACGCAATTATGAGACAATTACTTATTAGAATCTAGCAAGCGAGAATTGCTGTTCTGATAAGTAAATGCCTGAAACCATTGAAAACACCGCACCCTCTCCTCTCGCTCTGCCTTCTCCCATCCCGCTAGTCGAACATCCCGCTGCGGTCTATTTGGCAACCCTTTCCCCTGGTTCCCGCCCCACAATGCGCCAAGCTCTCAATGCGATCGCGCGATTGTTAACCAACTCGAGTTGTGATGCGATGACCCTGAACTGGGCAGCACTGCGCTACAAACATACGGCAGCAGTCCGCTCTGTGTTGAGCGAAAAATATGCACCAGCTTATGTCAACAAAGTGCTGTGTGCTTTGCGGCGAGTTTTAAAAGAAGCCTTGCGGTTAGAAATAATGGATGCTGTTGATTTTGCTCGTGCTGTAGACATTCCCAACGTTAAAGTCACCAAGCAATTGCGGGGACGTGTCCTTACGGCAGAAGAAATCGCCCAATTGATGCAAACCTGCTTTGATGACCCTACCCCCACTGGTTACAGAGATGCTGCAATATTTGCAATACTCCGTGGATCTGGAGTCCGCCGCTCTGAAGTGGTGAATTTAGACTTGAGCAACCTTGACTTGAATACTGGGGCAATAGAAGTGCGCGGTGGCAAAGGTGGTAAAGATCGGACTGTGTACTTACCCGATGCTGCTCTTACTGTCGTCTTGGACTGGTTATCGCTTCGAGACTTCGAGGCAGGCCCCTTGCTGTGTCATATCAACAGAGGCTCAAGGATAGTACGACGACGGCTTACCTCTCAAGCAGTGCTGTTCATCTTGCAAAAACGTGGTTTAGAGGCGGGAGTAACTAATTTCTCCGCTCACGATTTCCGTAGAACTTTCATCTCCGATCTGCTCGATGCTGGTGAAGACATTTCTACAGTTCAAAGGTTAGCTGGACACGCAAACAGTGACCAGACTGCCAGATATGACCGTCGCGGTGAAGAAACTAAACGCCGTGCTGTCCAAAAGTTGACTATTCCAGGACAGAGGAAGAAATCTCCTCTATTGATGTAGTTTCTACACTTTTTCTATACGTTCCTGGCTCTGAAATGCGATCGCTCTTCTTTTCAGTTTAGGGCTACAAGGGAATGGGTCGGTGAAGTACAAGAAATGGAACCGAGCGATTATGCAGATGAGCAGTATGGGTATTTTCAGGAACTAGCGGAATCACTGGGAATATTTAATACTTAATCTCTGGCGAAGATGTTTGATGCTGGAATTGCTAGGGGGTGATATCTATATTTATTTGCAATCATCGCCAATGGTAGCCGTTGGCAGTAGCATCTCTTTACAAAAGCCATTGCTTGAAGAATGCGCTGACACATTTGGCGATGATACTATCAAGGTAATTCATCATGATAAATTACACGATTTAATAAGCGTGGGCAGTCCAAGTTTACCTAGATGATACGCTTTCCATGAGCAATACAGGGCGTAAAAAAAAATTAGCATCTTTCAACTGTGACCAAAGGAAGTGGGAGCAGTTTATCGCCTGTTGCAACTCGAAAGGCACAACAGCAACAGCCACACTGATCGAATTTATCGATCTCTACTTAGGCGATTCCCAAGATAAGCTTGATGCAATAGGTGGTAATAATTTAGACGAACGCCTAGATTCTAAGATTAAGGCAAGTGTAAAGGATTACTTAGCTACGAGTGATAAAAGTCACAGTAGTCCGACCAATGAAACGATAAAAGCTATTTGCGAAAGACTTGATAAGCTCGAGTCAGAGTTTTTAAGTGAATCTAATAGCAATCAAACCACAGCAATTGATAATCTTGCCAATTTAGAACAAAAAGTGGAGGGGTTGACAGCCCGAATGACACAGTTAGCTGAGGCGATCATTAAAATTCAAGACTATCTCAACAACCAACAAAAGCGGGGACAGAAATCGTACTACAATAATTCATCCTTCAAAGCGCATACTCCTAGAATGCAACCGTTAACTGAAGAAGGTTTGGCTTCAAGACTTGGTGTAAGTGAGGAAACTGTACGTAAGGAGCGAATTAAACTCCCCCCACCGCTTTTTGTAGCATGGTGTAAGGGGAAGGATAGAGCAGGGTTGGGGTGGGAATTTAACGATCAGACGGGATTTTATCATCCGGTAAATTAGTATTTTTATTCTTTTCAAGAATTTCGTAATTTACACTGACTCGCCTGCCGAATAGAGTGATTGCAGATAATGACAATTAGGAGCTTTAGGTGCAGCGAAAAATCGAATTAAAAAGGGGTTTTGATAATACAACTGTTGAAGCATATTTGGTAGATTTAGAACAAAGACATGTTGATGATTATGTTAATGAATGGGTCGAAAAACTAAGGTTATTTAGTCAAGAAGATAAATACTGGGACTGGATATTTAAATTAAGATATATTGGCAATCAACAAAATCTTGAAGGTTACGCAGTTGAGTGCGAAAATAAAACTCAAGGATTGATGATAATAGAAACACAAATGCACGGTTCTCGGTTGAATATTGGTAAGAGGTTAGTTTATATTGATGGCATTGCCACTGCCCCCATTAACCGAATCGAGATTCAACGCCCACCTCAATTCAAAGGTGTTGGTCAATCACTGTTAAATTTCGCAAGAATTAGAAGTGTTGAGTTAGGGTATGAAGGTAGAGTTGGGTTACATTCCTTACCAAGGTCTGAAGGATTTTACGAAAAACAAAACATGTTGAACTGCGGTTCGGAAGAAGAATATGAGAATTTAGTTTACTTTGAGTATGGTGTATTGAGACGAAGATAAAGTCTGAGCGGGTAAAAATTTATGAACCATCAACAACAAAAGGATAATTTTGAGGCAAACGAGTCAATAACAACCCAAGAAGCTATAGATTTACTTTTTGGTGAAGGATGGCTCGAAGAGGCTGTTTGCATCGAAGATGAAGCAAATTGCACTATTGGCGCTGGTTTGGATTGGGGTAATGCATTACCACCTTTAATGCTCAACCTTCCTTTATTTGGTCGCCTATCAATGCTGCGTGTATCTCTCAACCGCGAGGTCAGGCTAATAATTGAAACATGGGATTTAGGTATAGGTACAACTTCTGCAACAGAAACTGCAAGGGCACGCATTAAAGAGCGGTTGCTATCCCCTTCGTCTGAGCTAATACCTCACTTGGAAGCTACTTTGTTGCAAGATGATTTATACGGTGAAGAGTTTATATCTAACCGAGAAGCTCTAAAATCGTTACTTGCAGTAGTTCTTACTGATTCTGATAGAGAAGAAATTGCAGAGAAGGCTGCTAATTCAATACGCACACAAGTTATGTCTCAGGTAGATTTTTCTGGTAAACTTTCTGCGTAAATATAATCACAATAATATCGTGTCAAATTCAATCAAATTTATCAAAGGAGCGAATGCGGGAGCAGAGGTTACTCTACATCGGTCTTAGCCGCATTACTCTTATTCAATAGCTGGGAATTAAATGGCAACGCATTTTTATAATGAGGAAACGCCAAGAGTGAATCCTAACCTGAAAGTTTTAAAAGTTGAATTTCAATAATTTTGCACGAGTCTTTATAAAAATCATATAACATCAGTCATGTTAGAAAATGTTACTGTTTGGGAACCCTAAAATAGTTTTGCCATGAGGCTATTGATGGGATGTGGGCGCAATGAACCTTACTAGCAATTCTAGGGTTATGGGGCGGCTTTTACAGGAACTATCGTGGGTTGGTAGTACGATTAAAGAATATCGAGATGGTGGACGAGGGTTTGAAAACGTTCTCACTGCTGAAGTATTTCTTGCATTAGACTTTCTTCCTCGTCAATTTTTCTTGGGTGCTGTACTTGAAGCATCGCATGGTGCTACAAAAGTGCGTACTCTACTTCAACGAGAGATTGAACAAGCTGAGTTTACTCTTTTACCAGGCAACTTCTACCTAACCCCAAGTGGTAGAGTGCATCAAAAAGAACTTGCAGTACAACCCGACGGAGTAATCAAAACACCAAGTTGTTTTGGGCTGATTGAGGCAAAACGTATTAAACCAAGTTCATTTCAGCCAGAGCAACTCTCCCGCGAGTTTGTACTGGTGATGCAAGAGGCGTTAAATCGAAACCAAGAGCCAGTACTATGGCTTGTTCTAGGTGAAGAACCTCCTGTATCAGTTCAACGGCATGGGCGGTTAAATCCTATAGATGCAATTGAGCTTTATCTTGAATCCGTGTTAAAGCGTACCGAGAACCATAATTTTGAAAAATCAGTACTTCTACAACAGGTTCATGAAGTGGTTTGTTGGACTACTTGGCAAACCATAAAAGAAGTAGTTCACAAGCAAGTTTGCGACATTACTATTCCTGAACCGTCGGCGAAGGGGTGTGTACAGAGGCTTGCGAATTCAGTTGTTCAATCGATTACTTGGCATTCATAAAGAACTGACCAGACACCACTAAAGTAATTCTTCTAATTACCTTTCTTCCACTCATCAAATGATTGGCAAGCTTTCCCTGTAGGAATTAGTCCATTGGAGGATACACCAAAATTTGTAAGAGTTGCATTTTCTATTTGTGCATTTGCGACAGCATCTCGCAATATCTTCTCTTTTTCCTGTTTTGGTACGATTTCTATTTTCGCATCTTTAGGTTGAGGATTACTGCCTTTCTTTAGTGGAAATTCTCTGACAACATATAATTGCTCTTGTTTAGCAGTACCTGATGCAAGACATCCCCTAGATTTGACAAAAAGAGTTGAGTCCGATGAAATATCAGCAAAGAAGCTAGGCTTAGTGATAAACTTTATTTCTCCAGCAGGGCCCCATACATAAATAGGTGTTTGGAAACCTTGAGTAGGAATATCTTTAGTTTCATCACAGCCCAAATTTATTTTTCTATTTAAATCTACGCCAGCATTCCCACAAACTTTCCAAGTTACTTTGTATAAATCAGGCGTACTCTCGACAAACTGTTTGAACTTTTGCTCTCGCTCTGCTTCGACTGCTTTTTGAGTATAAGCAGCTTTTTGTTCTGGTGATTGGCATGAAGACACTCCCAAACTTAACAGTAAAGCAAGTACATAAATCTGGTTTTTGTTAAGATTGAATCTCATAAAAACACACCTAATTTTGCACAGTTATTTGTGATTATTTTAACAAATAAATAAGTTTAAAATCAATTTATTAAATATATCTATTTTATTTATAGATAAATATAGCAAATATCAAATACGAAAACTAGTTAAAATTTAAATATTAATATAAATTGCAATTTTTTGATAATTTAGCGTCATTTTTAAGTAAGATTGATCACTCAAACAATGCGGATAAATTAAGAGAGAATGGCATATTGTAGTCAAAAAGCAAGAGGTAAAAGTACTGTATTTTTCAATACTTTTGTCTGTGGAAACAATTTTTTATAACTTTTATTATCAGGATGACCAACAAATAAAAAAACTGATGAATACTGCGCTGATAGAGCAAGTATTTGACCTGATAAAACTAAACAATCCTTTGATTGCGATAGAATCTCCACTGCAAGAAAGGGCAAGACTACTGAAAAGCATTGCTAGGGAATGTCAACAAAAGCACGTTTTATGCTATCTGTGGACACTATCAGACGATCAATTACATCAGTTAGAGGTTAATGGGCAGGACTTGATTTTACAGCAAGTACTAGAGTATCAGCCGATGACCAAAAATAAACGCGAAGATTACTTTGAGATCCTGCGATTTTGGAAAGCTACTGAAAAAGAAGGCATTTTAATATTAGAGGGGATATTTCCTTGGTTGGGAAACTCAACTACTGACCCGGATTTTTTCTTAACCGCCGAATGGATTAAGTCTGCCCTTATAAATCTGAAACTTGACAACCGGAACTCAAATAGAACAGCTATCCTGTTGGGGCCAAACGCCAGTCTTTCATCTGAAATTACCGCATTTGTGCCGACGATTACACAAGATCTGCCAACAGTTGAAGAAATCAGCAATTATCTACAAGGGGTATTACCAAAAAACTATAATGAAAAGGAAATTCATGAGATCGCCCTTGCTGCTGTGGGGATGTATTTAGCAGATATTGAGTATGGGATTAGTTGGGCTACAGCTTCTTGTACCAAAGCCCAAGAACTGACAAAAAAACTTTCTCTTTACAAAACTGACCTGCTCAGGCGAGTTTACAATATTGAGTTTCTCCAGCCCCCAGCAATTGAAGTTGGCGGACTGGACTTGATGCAGGAATCTTTTAAGACATATAAGCGCTTATTAACGCCGTTAGCTAAAGCATATAATCTTCGGCTACCCAAAGGTATTTTATTGATTGGGCCCCCAGGCACAGGTAAATCTCATTCAGCGAAAGCTTGCTCCCAGCGATTGGGGATTCCGATGATCGTTTTAGAGTGGGGCAGTTTTCGTAGTTACGGCAACATGGCGGAGTACAAGCTAAAAAACTTGCTGGCACTGGTAGACAGAATTAACCGTGTAATCCTATACCTAGACGACTTTGACAAGGGATTTGCTCTCGATGATGATTTGTCCCGACGACTAGCAGGGATGTTGTTAACCTGGATGCAGGAAAGAAAGAGTGATGTATTAATTATTGCTTCTGCCAACAACATTGAATGGCTACCACCAGAACTGACCAGAAGCGGGAGATTTGACGACATTTTTAAGGTGGATTTACCCAATAATGGGGAACGACACTCGATTTTTAAAATTCACCTTGCCAGATTTGATTATCGATTCCGTGATTCTGATGGGTTCAGCGATGAAGAATGGCGTAGACTGCTCAAAGCGACCCATCGCTGTGTAGGTGCGGAAATCCAAGCAATTGTGGAAAGGGCTGCTATCTCTACTTTTTGCCTGATGTTCACAGACGATGTTCCACCTATGGGTGAACTGCCGCCGCTAGAAATTAGACTTGAAGCATTATTGTCAGCGAGAAATAATATGAATCCTCTGGCAATCCGGGAAGCTGAACGGATTGAGGGTATGCGAAACAAAGCTGATTTACAAGGTTTACCGTCCAGTCCCCTTGACTCAAGTGTATATAGTGTCGGCAATGTCAATATTTTTGGTTAAATTATGCAATTAGTCAAAATTCCCACAACAATCGACTTATATGCTGCGGCTTACAAACTGTTAAATATTCTTGGCCCAATTGCGGGAATATCAATTATTGTCGCTTCAACAACTATCGCTTACTTGCAAACTCGTCCCCAGCATTTACCCATAACGCAGATGCTCACCTACAACAATTGCACATTCAAGTTGGAAGTAGCCACCACACCTGTTGAATTAGAGAAGGGGCTGAAGTTTCGCAATCATTTGCCCGGCGATCGCGGGATGTTGTTTAATTTGGGCAAGGAATACAAAAATGTCCCCTTTTGGATGGAGCAAGTAAAAATCCCCCTAGACATCATTTTCATCAAGGATAGTATGGTGACGACAGTGATTTACAACGCTCCACCCTGTGCAAAAAATCCTTGTCCAATTTACAAGGGTAGTGTTGCTACTCAGGTTTTAGAATTGCCCTCTGGTACTGTTAAAATTCAAATCGGCGACAAGCTCAACGTCCAGCCGTTATCGGTTCCATACTGAGGAGAAAACCAATGAAGCCAATTCGCTTTTTCGCCCATTCGGAATTAAACTAAGCTCGACACTAGGGGCGGGGTTTCAACCTACCTTGCGATGATGCGGATTATTTCGCGCCACTTGCGGGCGTTAGCGGAGCGGGACGTAGTACGGTTTTTCCCTTTCCCTTTATTGATAAAGGGAAAAAAGTCAATAGGCTATCTGCCGCTTATTTCTCTAATTTTCATTAATGAATATAAAATTGTATACCTATATAATTTTAAACACTGATAATAAACAGCTATAACATCTATATAAGCAGTCTACTTGCTAGATTTGCTGTAGAATAGATTGTATTAAATATTCTATGTAGGCAAAGGTACGGTTTTTTTTAGTACTTTGGTTTGTAGGTTTTGTGAGTGAAAACCCGAATAATATGCGTATCGTTTCAGGAGAACGAAATGCATACTTACCGCAACGAGACTGAAGGTTTTGTTAATACCGATACTGCTGCTGTACTGGCTTCAGGAAAAAATAACAGCACGATAACAAATAGTACACTAGTGCTAATGGGAGCGACGGGTGCGGCAATGATCGTGTCGATGTCAGTCCATAACATCCTCTTAGGTGGATTGATGATTGCTACGGCGATCGCTATAGCACTACCAAAGCAATCTCAAGCTCTGTTGACTAATTTTGAGCAGATACAACGCAAGTATGGAGTTAATCTCTATGCAGTATTATTTACGATTTTGACGGTTGTTTGTCTACTTGACTTTGCAGCAGCCCCAGCCGATGCACAGTTTTTTAACAATGCTCAAACCTGGATGACTAATACCTTTGGCAATGCTGGGAATGGTCAAACACAAGCAGTTGTAGAATTGTTCTTCAACGTATTAAGAGGTCTGTTCCTACTCTATGTAGGCATCAGCTTGGTAAGAATTGCTCAAGCAGCCCGAAATGACGAAGATTGGGTGCGATTCGTTTAACTGAAACCAGTAGCAATACTGGGGGATAGTTAGCTTG
>NZ_JAVRCE010000073.1:0-39262 GCF_034530915.1 Nostoc sp. DedQUE09 | reverse complement strand
CCGTCTATCAGGCTACAGGCAAACGGATTCGCGATCTGCCCATTACATTACATTAGACAAGCTACTGTAATAAGGGTGCTTTCAAGACGACTTGTAGTTTTGATAGAAAAAATGAGTAAATAAGCAGGCACAACCAATGACTAGTTCAATTAACCAACAAATCTTACTCAAAAGTCGTCCGCTTGGAGAACCGAAAGAGAGCGACTTTGCCCTTGTCGAAACACCAATTCCAGAACCAGGGCAAGGTGAAGTCCTGAATCGGACGATCTACCTGTCCCTTGATCCTTATATGCGCGGTCGTATGAGCGCTCGCGAGTCTTATGCTGCTCCAGTAGAGGTGGGGTCTGTGATGGTCGGTGGCACAGTTAGCCAAGTGATGAAATCTAACCATCCCCAATTCTCAACCGGAGATTTTGTGCTTGGTTATGACGGCTGGCAAGCCTATGGCATATCGAAAGGCGAAACTTTGCGTAAGCTTGACCCCAATCAAGCTCGCGTTTCCTATGCGTTGGGTGTAACAGGAATGCCTGGAATGACTGCATATTTTGCTCTGCTTGATGTTGGGCAACCCAAAACTGGCGAAACGGTTGTTGTTTCTGCCGCATCTGGTGCAGTCGGTTCTGTAGTGGGTCAAATTGCCAAAATCAAAGGCTCTCAGGTGGTAGGAGTCGCTGGGAGTGATGCAAAATGCAATTATGTAACGAAAGAATTAGGGTTTGATGCCTGTATTAACCGTAAAACTCAAGAACTGAGTTCAGCCCTAAAAGCCGCTTGTCCGAACGGGGTGGATGTTTACTTTGACAATACAGCTGGCCCGATTTTAGAAGCGGTGTTGCAGCACATTAATCAAGGAGCAAGAATCCCATTGGTTGGTTTAATCTCCCAGTATAATGCCGAAAATTCTCCTCCTGGCCCTAATTTAATGCCGCTGTTGGTTAAACGAGCGTTAATCAAAGGATTTCTCGTGGGTGATTACCAACATCGGCAGGCAGAGTTTGTCAAAGATGTTTCTGGGTGGTTGCAAGAAGGTAAGCTCAAGTACAAGGAAGATGTTGTACAGAAACTGGAAAACGCCCCGCACGCCTTCATCGGCTTACTACAAGGGAAAAACTTCGGCAAGCTGATTGTTCAAGTCAGTGAAGATCCGACACGATAAGCATACTTTGTGAATCAATTATCAATTACGTCCGCAATTTCTCTCTTCGTAGCAGTAGCGACTGTGATTTAAACGATAATTTAGCAACCAGCCGATTACGTACATCATACCCCTACTGAGAAACTGCGGTATTCCACCATCTTTGCCTCGGTGACTCTAACTTAGGGTAGCTCAAGGTACTGTCTAGAGCATTACCCTGCAATGTAGTTAACTTGATGACACCTCAACGACATTTTGGGCAAAGCTCTTATAAGCATCGCCCATTTGTTTAGCTATCGGGTCAGGAAAGACGTGAAAATCCCCAGCTTTGAGAGCTTTTATTATCCCCTCTGCCACAAGTGTAGGTGGCTGTGCAACCTCATTCATTCCTGCCGCATCGCTCATATCCGTGGCAATCGGGCCAGGGTGAACACTTAGCACAATCGTGCCCTGCTCACTCAATAGTTCTCGTAATGTCTGGGTGATTGAATAGGCCGCAGCTTTTGAGGCACAGTAAGTGGCAGAGTCGGGGAAACCCTTAAGCGAAGCAACAGAATTGATTTGGGCAAAGACACCACCTCCATTGGCTTTGAGTACCGGGACAAACGCCTGAGCCATGTAGATCAATCCATATACATTGATGTTCATCTGAAATTCGAGAGCGGCGATCGCATCCTCAGCTAAGGGAGTTCCAGCAAGAAATACTCCTGCATTATTGATAACAACTTGCACATCTGGGGCAGCTTGAGCAGCAGCAACAATAGATTGGGGATCAGCTAAATCAACCTGAATTGGTACTACCCGTAAGCCGTATTGTTCAACCAATGGGGAGACACTGTTGAGCTGACGAACAGCCGCATAGACTTTGGTGGCTCCGTGTTCAAGAAACGACTCAACTATCGCCTTGCCGATGCCGCGATTTGCGCCCGTAACCAAAATGGTTTTGTCTTTGATGTCGTAGTTCATTTGGATTTCTGCTTATGGTTTTCCACAATCTGAAAAACCTTGGACAATCGCTCTAAGTTAGGGCAAAGAAATTTAGCTGCTCTCTTGAAGAAAGACTGCGGCTTCCACCGCTCCTTTTAGCATAGTATCATCATCCATCATGCCAATTTAGCAACACCGATTTTTTAGCAGTCTTTGAAGTTCGTGCTTTTGGACACCTCTTTTATATCTCTGCACAACGAGGATTTGGGGGATTGGTCTGAATTGGGCGTGCTGAGTGTTCTGTCTTTTTTGCAGCAGGAGTTCTATCGTGTGCGGTTGGTTTATTCGTTGGCGAATGCAGCGATCGCTACTCAAACTCAGGGGCAGGTAGAACAAAGTAATCCCACTTCGTTGTTGGTTGAAAATTCAGTTTCGGGTGTAGAAATCAAAGCAGTTCATGAAGGTACTTGTTCCGCCGCGTCCGTGCAAAATTCTGAAAAGTGGTTGCATGAGGCGATTGTAGCGAGGTCAAATATGCGACCGGAGCGTATGCAGAAACTCAAAGTTGCAGCGAATTCGGGGCAGAATCCAGGATTGTGCTTCTTGCAGGAATGCTGGAATGATGATCCTGCTTTGCAGATTGTGATCAAGAAGTTGCTGGCGAAGTTTCCGCAGTGGGGGATTGCGATCGTGGATGGGGTGTTGGTGGATTGAAAACCAGATTGATCAGTGTGAGATTACTGAAGATTTATCCGCAGATGTAAGCTAATTAATACTTGAAAATCAGAGGCTGTTTGTAAGAAGCAATAATGATTGCCTATTTTTACAAAAACTAAAATCATGCCAAATTTATAATCTTAATTTTAAAAATTTAATAATGCTATCAAAATTGACTTTGATAGTAATCAAATCTTGATTATTTTTTCTTTTTGGAAAAAATTGAAAGTAGGTTAAGTAGGTTAAGTAAGAAAAGTAGGATATTTTTATAATACATTCAATTAACTCTTATTTAAGTGTAATCTGTAGTCATCAGTAACTTGAAAGACAATCTTTTTAATAAAGGATAGCTCGTTGCTGAATCAAAACTAGAAAAACTGTTCTTGGAGTTTAGGATGAAAGGTCTGCTCACACGTAAAATAGCTCTTGTAGTTGCTGTAGTCACTGCGAGTCTTGGCTTGAGTGCTAACAAAATTTCAGCTGACGTTGGTCTCACGAAATTAGCTGATATCCTTCAAATTAATGTTAAAGGCAAATGGTCTGCTTTAAGATTTATTGGTATAACCTCAAATAATACTCTTGTAAATATAGATCCGAGTGGATTTGCTAAAGCAGTTCAAGTTAAAGGAATTGACGGCAACTTACAAGGTATCGATTTCCGTCCAGCAAACGGTCTGCTTTACGGTGTCACAGATACTGACAATGTATACACGATTAACTTCATAAGTGGTCAAGCTCAATTTGTGAGCAAACTATCTAGCAGCTTTAATGGAGGCTTTCAATCAGGGTTTGACTTCAATCCCGTACCAGATCGCTTACGCATAGTAGGCAGCAATGACCAAAATTTCCGTACCAATGTAGATACTGGTGCAGTTATTGTTGATAAACCTTTAGCCTATGCTAGTGATGATGTCAACGCCACAGTTGACCCCAATGTTACCGCTGCCGCTTACACAAATTCCGTTGCTGGAGCCACATCAACTCAGTTGTTTGGCATTGACTACGATCTTGATGTATTAGTACTGCAAAACCCACCTAATGATGGCACTCTCAGAACAATCGGCAATCTTGGTGTTAATTTTGCGTCGAATAGCGGCTTTGACATCTTTACAGATGCACAAGGTAAAAATACTGCCTATGCACTGTCTGGTTCAGTTCTTTACAGTATTGATCTATCTACTGGCGTTGCGACTGAAATCGCCGATGTCCCTAAAGGTACATTTATTGGTTTAGCCGTTACATCTAAGTAGCTATCCCCAAGCCCGATTTGAGTTATTGGTGGAAAAGCTCAAACGCATCTGCTCTCCACTTGATGGTTAAAATATTAATCGAAAGCAGAGCAAGCGTTTGATAAACTCTCGCTAACTGAAGCCGAACACATTACAAACTCTGACACGCAAAACGAAAATTTGCATTGCCTGTAATATTATGTCCGGTTTTAACTTTTGAGATAAATACATTTGTGTCAGGTGAAACTGCTAGTATACTCGTTGTAGTTTGCATTTACGAGTGAAAACGTAAAAACACTCATTCTTAGGTGATTGTTCACTTATGGCTAAGTAGAGCAATTACCTACTTTTTATGTTTAAGAGTAGATGGGATGAGGGGGCTAGCACTACAATCGCTGAAGCACCGTGATAAATATAATTGTAATAATCAATCCCTGTGGTTAGGGATTAATTATCGCGATCGCTCATACGGAACTGTGATCGCTTCTCTACTTGATAAACTGACCATTACTTCTATTGTTAAAACTGCGGCTGCATATTTTTATGCAATTGTTGGAGGGGTAATGAAGATAAAAGTTCCGCCGCACTTGTCCCCAGTGCTGAAAAATGGTCACATGAGGCGATTGTTGCGCGGTCAAATATGCGACCGGAGCGTATGCAGAAACTCAAGGTTGCGGCGAATTCGGAGCAGAATCCGGGGGTTTAGTTCTTGCAGGAGTGTTGGGCTGACGATCCGGCGAAAGCAGATTGTTATCAAGAAATTGGTGGCGAAGTATCCGCAGTGGGGATTGGTGGCGGCAGATGGTGTGCTTATGAAGTGAGATAAGTAGTGATCGCGCTTGTCATATTTCCTCGCCCATAACTCATCCCAAAGGTTTTTGATAAGTGAAGATGAAATGGTCGAGAAATATTGAACGAGTCGCACGCTTATGATATATATTACACAGGTGAAGGATGCGATTGCACGCAGCATTTTATTCCAGGTATTGGCCTTACTATGGAGTGGATACGCGATGTTGTAAAACACCATGAACGATTTTCTGGATCGAAAACTCTCCAAACGCTTTCGCACCTTCGATGATGATCGCAATGGCTTTATTGAGCAGAGCGACTTCGAGATGTCAGTTGCACGTCTGGCTGAAGAGTTCGGTCATGATGAAGAATCCCCTGCTCGACAACGGCTGCTCGATGTTTGCTTAAGCTTGTGGCAGCACTTGTTGCAAGTAGCCGATACAAATACCGATGAGCGCATCAGTGAGGCTGAGTACAAAAGAGCATTCGCGTTGGGACTGCTAGAAACCACCGAAGCGTTTGGTCAAGCCTATATGCCCTTCCTTGAATCGATTATGGACATCGTTGACCAAGATCGTGACGGTCGGCTGACCGTCACTGATGAGATCCGATGGACTGGGGCTATGATGCAGCTATCCGAACAAGATACCCGCGAAGCATTCCGGCACCTTGACAAGGACGAAGATGGCTTCATTACCACCCATGACCTACTCGAAGCCATCCGCGCCTATTACTTTGACGACTCACTCGATTCTCCTGGCTATTGGCTGCTGGGCCCCCTCGATTCATAACCCTACTCCCTAACGCCACATACTCCACCCCTTGCCGCTAAGTATGATTTTTGCAAATGATTAAGTAATTTCCCTTAATACATCTTGCTTAATCAAGCTAGAAAGTATATATTTTTTCATGTGCGTAATTACAAGCAAATAAACCTCAGTTACGAGCATAGGCGGATAGTTTTGTGCGATCGCCGTTAAGAAACAAGCTGAAGACCTCATGAAAAAGTCAATATGCTAAAAAATATTCCTTTGAAAATATTTACTACTACCGCAGTAAGTAGTGCGGCTTTTTTGTGTGTAAGTGTTAATAATGCTTATGCAGCTTCTTTCAATTCGATTTCTCGTATTTATGCTTTTGGTGATAGCTATTCAGATAATGGGGCAGCACTTCGGATTACAACAGCAGCAGTTAACTCTGGGGTGCCTGGAGCGTTTATATTTCCACGAGTGGACGTGTATGACTCTGATGGTCGATGGACAAATAATCCGGGATTAACATCAGTTGAGGTACTAGCAAAACAAGAAAATTTACAGTTAACAGATTATGCAGTAGGTGGTGCAAAAAGCGGCAATGGCAATTTAAGTACTTGGCTTGATAAATATCAAGATACGGGTTTATTTGGCCAAATTGAAGAATATAAAGCAGAAGTTAATCGCGTGGCAGATTCTAAGGGGTTATACTTCATTTTTATATCTACAAATGACTTATTAGAAAGGTTTTTTAATAATCAGACTGGTTCGGTTGATACCTTAGCTGATACTGCTGTTAACAATATTGCTTCTGGAATATCACAACTTGCAGGGCTAGGGGCAGAACAGTTTTTTGTCGTAAATTCTACAGATTTAGCTGCATTACCGCTTTTTGAGCAATACTCACAAGAGGCAGCTAAGTTTAGAGATGTCATCAACAAAAGTCTTCCCGGTCAACTCGATACCCTGAATAAGCAATTAGGTGTTGAAGTTGCACTATATGACCATGTTGCAATTAGCAACAAAATTCGCTCTATCCCATCGGCATTTGGTTTTACCAATATAAATGATGCCTGCGAACTTTTATACACTACTGGGGGGGTAGAGCCTGGTTGTTCAACCCCTGATAATTATTATTACTTTGACGAGATTCATCCCACTCGTCGTGTACATCAGATTATTGGTGAAGATATGTCCAATTTCTTAGAGACACAAAGAATAAAAACTGTTCCTGAGCCATCAATTTTTTTAGCTTGTATATCTTGTATGAGTACGATCAGTTTACTACGGCGTAAAGTTCGTAGTAGCTAAGGGCATCACTGTGCTAAAAACGGGAAAATACTCGCCCTTGCCACTCTCGGCACAACTTCAGCACTTAAACGTAGGGAGTCATTTAAATTCACTGCCAACAAGTTCAAAAAAGTTTCTTAAAAGTATCAATCAAAACTCATGAACACTGAATACTCCTTGATCTACTAAACCACAACAAAGCACTGCTGTTGAGCCTAAAACAAAGTGAAGAGTTGGAAAAAAAGAGCCGAGAGGAGCAAGTCCCGATTACTCTCTGCCTAAAATTTTAAATAGTCGAGTGAGGCGATCGCTGCTCGTTTTCAAGGTAGACTCTGGCGCATAGCCCTGTTTTATGAACGAGGAATAATTAGAGGATGCGCCAAAGATGAGCTTTCTACTACCATTGGACTCTATACCAAGCTTCCTCATGGAAAGGAATTTATAGATTCTGAAAATGTTCATCCGTTATTGTTTTTAGATGGTCAGGAAAAAATTTTCCAGGTTGCGCCTAACCCCACTTTAATGAATTGGGTTTTAAAATTGCCGATCCCCAAAAATAATTCTCTCAAACCATTGCTGATCTCAATTAATTCTTTACTGAAAACCGATAAAAGTCAAGCCAGACTGCGGATGATGGAGTATAGAGAAAAAGTGACTGCTACAATGATTTATGATTATTTGCCAATCAATGATTCTTTCAGAAAAGTAGATGAAAATACTGTGTTAGGAATTATGGATTATAAAAACATACCTCAACCTTTCTTTTTTATTCTCAAGCGATGCCTTTAGCATTTCAAATCGGCTCTATTACGCCAAAGTGATCGCATCGAAGATAAGCGTGGTGCAACAATTCAGTGGGGGATTTTGACCCGCCACTGAAAGATTGCTGACGGATGTATTCAGAATAGCTGAATTCTTCTTCAATATAAACTTTGTCCAATGAATGTTATTAGTGAAACTCATCACCAAAAGAAGCACTCCCAAGAAAGCTAGAAAAAGTAACTAGCATCCAACCGAAACAAATATGTTTTTGGGTTTGCCAATCGTATCTGTCTTCTATCGTCGGGATTATGTTAGCTTCAACGATTTCTAATCCCCAATAGCCTAATGCACTAATGCCAAACAACATAGCGCTGACGATGGACAATTTAGCGATGGCTTTGAGAATGTAATTGCTTAAAGTAGGCGGTGTTTGAAAGAATTGTCTGTGACGATGATGGATAGTGAGTTCACTTGGAGCTACAACCAAAACACGTTTCGGTTTTTGTTGAGTGAGTTGGCAGACAACTTGTTTATTATCAGTCATGGGTCAAACCAAAGCCTGTTGGTTGTAACTAAATTAGTTTCAGTAATCATATTGTAAAGTTTCATCAGGTGGATGTGGTTAAATTTACATAAATCTTCCCAATTCAGAAAAAATATTCTAATGGTTAAGCGATGTCATACGAAAAACCCAGAGGACAAACAAGCGATTAAGCTGAAAGTCAGTTAAAAATATCCCCCAGCGCCTACCGCACTGGGGAATATTATCAATCTGCCTCAGAGTAATAAATAGGATCTACATAATCCAATACAGATTCATCAGCGATAATCTGTGTTCGGGTGCTAAGTGATGTAGCCTGTGTATCCACTTCAAGGCAATCAACGCCTAGCCGAGCGCATATTTCCCTTATTTTTCTCTCTTAAGAAGTTATCTCTTGTTAGACATTCTTCTGTAAATCTGAAATGTCCCAGGCTCGGTCAACTTCATGAGTCAGGTCTTTATCGTCCGACCTTAATAACTGCTCCAACTGTTGAGCTAGTTGACGCGATCGCGCCACCAATATCGTATCATCTCTCTCCATATTCGCCATTTCCCGCAAAGCTTGCTGATCGTGGTTTTTGAAGATGTTAGCGGCTCGACGCGCCTTATAAGAGCGGAAACCCAATAACTTTAGTGCTTCCACTCCCATCTCTACCGCCGAACCAAAGGTTTCCCGCTCAACCACTTCAACCCCTCGTCGAAGCAACTCGTAGGCATGATTGCGATCAATAGCCCGCGCTAAAACTTTCAGGTGAGGAAAATATTTACGAACCCGATCAACAGTTTCTAGGCTTTTCTCGCGATCATCTATGGCTAAAACAAATAGCCTCGCCTGCCTTGCTCCTGCTGTATGTAGCAAATCAATCCGGGACGCATCCCCGTAATGGACTTTGAAGCCAAAACGCCGCAGCATATCAATTTGAGTCGGGTTGTGATCGAGAACTGTGGCTTTAAAGCCATTGGCAATCAGCAAACGACCAACAATTTGTCCAAAGCGGCCAAAGCCTGCGATGATTACTGGATTTTCATTGTCATGAATGGAATCTGCTTTTGGCTCAACTGCTGTGGTTACGAAACGAGACTGCACGAACTTCTCATTAATCAGCATGATTAACGGTGTCAGCACCATCGACAATGCAACAACGGCAACAATAATACCCTCTACGGCTGTAGTTAGGACGTTATTTTGAGTAGCAAACGAGAACAGCACAAAGGCAAATTCACCTCCTTGGGCGAGGGCGAAAGCAAAAAGTAGATTCTGGCTGGCTTCTAACTTGAACAACCAACCCAACCCAAACAGCACTGCAAACTTAATAATTGCTAGTCCGATGACTAATCCTAGAATCAAAAAGGGTTGTTGAATCAGCAAATTAAAGTTGATGCTAGCCCCAACCGAAATAAAGAACAGTCCCAACAGTAAGCCTTTGAAAGGTTCAATATTAGTCTCCAGTTCGTGACGATATTCGTTATCCGCCAAAACAACTCCGGCAACAAACGTACCCAGCGCAGGTGAAAGACCAACCTGCTGCATCGCCAGGGCAATCCCAATTACCAATAGTAGAGCTGTCGCGGTGAAGATTTCTTGCAATCGGGTAGCAGCAATAAAGCGGAAAATCGGGCGCATCAGAAACCGTCCGGCAACAATAATGCCACCCACTGTTACCATCACCAGCAGAGCTTGTTGCCAACCTGGTACAGTTGCCTTTTGTTGCTCTGCGGCAACAAAGATTACCCGATTGACAACCAAACTCACTGCCGGGCTGTTTTTCATTGCCAGTAACGGTAACACAGCTAACATTGGGATAACTGCGATGTCTTGAAACAGCAGTACTGAAAAGGACGATTGTCCACCTTCTGTTTTCATTAACCCTTTCTCATTTAAGGTTTGGAGGACGATCGCCGTTGAAGACAATGATAGAATCATGCCGATCGCTAAACCCATTTGCCACGAAAGTCCGAAAATTAAACTCAGAACAGTTACAACCAAAGTCGTAACCAGAACCTGCAAACCTCCTAATCCAAGAATCGGGACGCGCAATCGCCACAGCAGGAATGGTTGCAGTTCCAAACCAATCAAAAAGAGCATCATCACCACACCAAACTCAGCGAAGTGCATCACATCATCGCTTCCCTCGTTACCCACAAAGCCTAGTACAAAGGGGCCAATGATTACCCCAGCAATCAGATAGCCTAGAACTGAACCAAGTCCTAATCGTTTGGCGATTGGTACTGACAGCACCGCCGCCATCAAGTAAATAAATGCTTGAAAGAAAAAATCTTCATTGTGCATGGTATGGGGCCTCTTGTATCTTGATCACTTCAGCTAAGTTTTGGTTTAAATGTTTGAATTGCTTGAGAAGTTCCCAGCTTATAGTGTTATCACGCAGACCGATGATTGCAGTACGGTAATCATCTGCATGTTTAGCAATTTGGTGTTGCTCCCGTAGCTGATGTGTTTCATGTACAAGAAAGGGCGGTAAATATTCCATGCCACAAAGACGCGCTGTTTGCTCAAATGGCACTAGCAGTTCTTGGATAGAAAAGTAGTTATATCCCTCCCGACAGTAAGCTTGTTCGCTTCCCCCCGTCGTGATTGCTGAAAGCAGTTTTTTGCCATACAGCGCCGTTCCTGTATTACCGTAAGCAAATCCATGCTCTAACACTAAATCCAGCCACTCCTTCAAAATCGCGGGACTGCTGTACCAGTAGAAGGGATGCTGGAAAACGATAATATCGTGGGCAAGGAGTAAATCCTGTTCAAACTTCACATTAATGTCAAAGTTAGGGTATGCCTCATAGAGGTCATGAATAGTGATTGAATCCAACCCCTGAACAGCTTGAATCAAATGCCGATTCACCCGTGACTTTTCAAGTGCAGGGTGAGCAAATAAAATTAATATTTGGTTAGAACTGCCCATTGGTTTTGCATATAAGAGTTAAGTGGCTGCTCTTTGCAAAGGATAGCATCCAAACTTCTGTTAACGTGAGTTCGACGGATAGAACACCCCAAAAAGCTTGCTAGATAAGAATTTGCTTAACTGGATAGATGAAGTGCGATCTAGTCAATTTGATGGCTGGTTTAGCTGCTTACACCTACTTGCCCAAAAAACCTTCGATTGATATTTACCCAAAAGATTTGCCTGCACTACCTCCTGCCATTTTTTAGTTCTGTCGAACTCACGTTAAATTAGGGATTTCTAGTAAAAAAACATCCTATCGTAGGGGCAGACATCGTGCGTCCTTATAAATGTACGAATAATTTTGGATAATTTGATTTTTCGGAAGTCCTTGTTTTCCTTCGTTGTCAAGAGAAAACCAGGTTTCGGCTATATGAGTTAGAGCAGTTGATGAAGGTGTCCCTTGCGCGTCTCGTAGAGAAAGTTCCGCCGCGTTTGTGCAAAATCCTGAAAAGTGGTCGCATGAGGCGATTGTTGCAAAGTCAAATATGCGACCTGAACGTATGCAGAAACTGAAAGTGGCGGCGAATTCTCTTCAGAATCCGGGGTTTAAATTTTTGTACCAGTGTTGGGACGATGATCCGGCTTTGCAGATTGTGATCAAGAAATTGCTAGCGAAGTTTCCGCAGTGGGGGGTTGCGATTGTGGATGGGGTGCTGGTTAGAACTCTTGCATAAATATTTTCTGGTATAATTAAGGGTTATTTTTATTTACGTCAGAGAAGTTAGAATAGCCACAATTTACAAAGTTTCTAATATTAACTGTTGCTGGAGAGTCCTTACTTAAAAAGTTGATATAGCAAACTGATTCAGCAATTATTTATTTGCTGAATTAAAAGGATTAATTCTGCTCTATTTAAGCTTTTAAAGCTAATTCATGATTGTAGATTCCGGCAATTAGATTAGACCTTAATCCAAATCTGCGATGGCGATTTTGGTATTGATTAGATAAAATATTGAATATTTTTAGCCGACGATTAACGTGTTCAACCACGATTCTTAATCGATTAAGTTCAAGGGTTAGATTGCTTCTGCTCTTTCGTTAACTTCTTACCTTTCAGTTTTTTAATCGGTGTTTCACTTAATTGATGAATTTTCCTAATTCCTTGATAGCCTTTATCCGCAATAACTCTGAGTAATTCTCCAAACCTTACACCACTTGTTTTAAATAGCCGAAAATCATGAGTTTTTCCCTTACCATGCCCTAAACAGATAACCTGACCGCTCTTTTGGCAAACTATTACTTGCGTTTTTAACGTATGCTCTCCTTGTTTACCACTAAAAAATCTTTTTTGCCCTTTTTGTGGCTTTTCAATTGGGCTTTCCATCACATCCATGACAACTAAGCCTGAATTTGGAGACATCTTTAATAATTCTTTCTTACCAGGTAGGCTGAACTTTATTGAACTAATTAAAGCATTTTCAATTTTTAACACCGTTCGACAAACTGCTGACTCTGAAAGTCCCCAATCCAATCCGATGTGATAGTAAGTGCGGTACTCCCTCCAATATTGGATGACCATTAAAACTTGGTCTTCAATAATTAATTTAGGACGACGGGCAGGCTTCTTCTTCTTTTGAGCATCAGCTTTAACCATATCAACCATTAATTCAAAGGTTTTACGGCTCACTCCAGTCATTCGCTTAAATTTTTTTGCAGTAAGCTGCTTGGCTTTCTCTATTTTCACTGCTCCTCAAAGTCCTAATTACAAATTGCCAAACCTTTAATCATACCACAAAACACTTTTGCAAGAGTTCTAATGCCTTTTTGGGTGGTCTGTTTGTCGTACTAATCTTCAAGGGTACAAACCCAACATAACAGCAGCTTCTTGTTCAAATCCTCCTGATTCTCGAAAATCTGCTTTGGTTGGACGCTTTTCGGAACGTGAATCAACTTCTCTTTTTAACTGCACTAAACCCAAGACAGCACAATTGAATTGTTTAGCGATCGCCCTGAGTTGTTTCAAGATGGAGTCGATTTCTTGTACGCGGTTTTCACCACCCCGCTTTTCTCTTGGTTCAATCAACTGCACATAGTCCACCATCATCAAGTCGAAACTGAAGCAATTTCTCCTGATTTACACCGCCGCCAACCAATCGCATACCACAGACGTACACCCCCTATCCATTGTTAACCCAAACTTGCCACTGCCCCAGGTATGCGTTCTGTGTAAGGCTCACCATCAGCAATTCGCGAAGGTTAAGTATAAATAAGATCGCTAATTTTTTAGGAAAGTAGACAGTAATCTTAAGAGTGTTCCCTCATAACTTAACGGTTAAATAGCTCGCAAATTACCTCGAATCATCTCTTAATTCAGCAACACCCCGATCACCATGCTATCGACACTTCATTCTCTCTGGCACTGGCTAAAAGTGGGTAGTCCAAGCCTACTTATCATTTCCCTCGGTTTGATATCGCATCCTACGGAAGCTTGGGCTTGGAAGCCGACCACCCATGTCTACCTTGGCAAACAGGCTCTTGATGATGCTTTAGAGGACGGCAAAGTTACGATTCCTCGGGTGAACTATGAGAATGGGCAAATTATTGGAGAAGTCGGTACCTACCAAGTCGATCCCAGCATTCTTGCCGCCCTCCGCAGCCATGCCCCCCAATACCGTGCTGGAATTTTGGGACCCGATGCCTATCCCGACATCTTAACTGGGCAGCAAGTGATACACCCATCCTCGTCAGATACGGGAATTACCGGAGGGTCGGATGCTTGGCTGACCTATCTATGGAACCGCGCAAACGTCACTAATACCGCAGCAGTTAGGGCGTTTACGGTGGGCTACCTCACCCATGCGGCTGGGGATATGTACGGACATACTTTTGTCAATTATTTCTCGGGTGACTCCTTTGCTATCAGACCACCCGCAGGGCCTGCCAATGCAGTGAAGCATATCGTTCTAGAGGGCTATGTTGATAAACGTATAGATGCCACTGCCCTGGACGCGAATTTTTTTAATGTCAGCATTAGTGGTGTTGACGATTTTATTTACCAAAACATGGTCGATGCTCGACCGGGAACGTCTCTGGATAGTCAGCTACTGCGAGCTGGAGCTAATGGCACAGAATTTTCCATTCCTCGGATTTATTCGACCTTGCGGGCTAATCTCCAGCGCGATATCGATGCTTACTATGCCAAAAAAGCGGACTATGATCGCCGCGCCAACGCCTGTCGCCCCTTGGACTTTAGTTGTAGCCGAGTGGCCATCCTAGCTGAAAAAGCGGCCTACGTCGCCGCTAATGGGATTCAAGTCACCTACAAAGAAGCATGGCGGGATGACATTGACAGTGGTCTTCGGGCTTGGCCTGGGGTTAGCCATGAGGTGGCAAAGGCACTGTTTTTTAACCCCGGTCGATCGGCAGACACGCAACAAGCGGAAAATGTGTTGCAGCGATATGTCACAGATCATTTGCTGTCAATGTCAGGAGCTCCTGATTTTGTCGGTCTGACTGTTGGTGTAGTCAGCGATATTATCGACACGATTACACCAGACTTTCTCCTTGAACCAATCCGTAAACTGAAGGAAGACCTGCTGAATACGTTGCTAAAGTCTGCGATCGGCATGACCAAGCAGGAGCTGAAGGAATACCTTACAAACCCAGACCAATACTTCAATCAGGTGTTGGGTAGTGGAGCCGGCGAAAATACCAGCTTGCAACGCTTCAATGCCGATTACCTGAAGATCAACGATACAGGCTACACCAACCCCAGCGAATACTTCAATCCCAATGTGGTGCCTGCAACCTACAATACGATCCTTATGAGCAAACTGATTCTGCTGAGTCAAAGTGAAGTGAATCGTCTACTGAGCGATCTGGGAAGTTCTGCGCGTCTCCAACAGCCGAATGTCATGCTGGGGTTTATTAACACCCTGGATGGCGACAATCAGTGGTCGAATGGCATGGTCTTTGCCCAAGATTGCAACGCTTATCGCCAGATTTTTATGAAACAGCCTAATGAAAAAAGCTCTTGTTCTCAATAGATGTGCCGATGTCTGAATTAGGTAATCCAAGAACAATGAAGAAAGATTCTGCGCAATTAACGATTGGGCAGGCAGGAATGGTTACGTGGGGGCATTCCCTAACTTTCATCAAGCAGACTATAACGATGGTCGAGGAGTTGTTTTTGGCGTTATTGCTTTGAACAGTGGGGTAGCCAGAGCAATAGATGTGCCCAGTAACAGTCTGAGATAAGAAAAGAGTATTCACACATAAGTGGATGCTTTAATCTAAAATTCCAAGTAATCCCAGCTGTCTTCATATACCGTATAGTAATCATCCACGAAGTGGACAGTTTTGACTATCAACAGTCATAATGTCCAGATGATTCAAGCTACCGTCACCTCCACATCAACATTGCCATGAATAGCTTTCGAGTAGGGACAGAGCTTGTATGCTTGGGCAACCACCTGTTCAGATTTCTCTCGGTCTTCCCCAGGAAGAGCAACAGTTAATTTTGCAGACAGTATGTATCCACCATCGGCTGGATCTCTGCCAATGGTTACAGCACATGTAACCGTGGCAGTTGAAGCATCAATACCCGCTTTTGTTGAAACTTGTGCGTACCAAAATCATTTTGTAAAAGACAGTGAGGGCAGGATATTGGAGGTAGAGTATTAAATGTAGTATTTAAGACAATAAAATGCGAATATGTCACATAATACAACATCTTCTTAATTCTCTACACCCTTTCATCCAGGAATACCAGGGATTGGCGTTTATAAGGTGAGTCACGGAAGTAGCTTCTTATAAGGAATTAAGCCTGCAAATGTATAAGTTACCTGCTCTGCCAATGGCTTATTCCTATTCATCAGCCAGATTAATAACTTATTTATAAATGAGAATTTCCTAAAAGACTTTATCTGTAAACCAGCATCGAGGTCTGGCTCAAAGTACAGCTGATAAAGACGCTGCCAATTTTCAGATGCTAATTCTGGACTAGTACTCATATTAATCGCTTGCGTCACGTATAAGCCGCTGAGAATAGCATTTGCGATCCCTTCACCAGTCAAAGGATCTGTCAGATTTGCAGCATCACCAATTTTGAAAACCTTACCATCGCTGACTGTGTTAGCTCGTTTTGCGGTGGCTAAGGGATAAGCTTTAGGTTTTTGCTGACTAACTACTAGGCTTAAGAGTTCTTTTGTGGCCTGATTACGCTCCACAAATTCATTGAAAAGCCGAATTGTGGATAATGCTTGAACCGATCCAAGGCTGACTCCATCTCCACAAGTCTTATCTCTGGGAAAACAGTCTTTATCTATAAGCATGACTTGATGTCCGCTTTTAGCCAAGTGATAACCTGCCGAACACCCTGCTGGCCCTGCCCCAAGGACTACAATTTTAGACATGATTAAATCATCCTTATTAGAATTTGTCTTTATCCATGAACATAGTTTAAAAGGATGCCAACAATTTTACAAACTCATGAATTGCTTTCTGATTTTTTAGACAAGTAATAGATAACAGACTTGTATTAGACTTTCAGATAATGGATACGCTTGCTTCTTTATAACTAATATCTAGTTAGTTATATTTTTTGGTACATCAGACTACTTGTACTAAGATTTTTCGATACCGAATCCGAGCCATAATCATAATATTCCACAGAAAAAAGAGTGATGAACCGCCACACGAACGGAGAATTTTCTTTGCAGTTTTTTTAATGTTTTTCTGTTCGTTAACTTTTTCATCAGCCAGATAAACACTTAATAAAGCTCGATTAATCATTCGATGAAAGTGCTTATGTGGTAAACGGGAAACAGCTTGATCAGCCTGTTTAAGAAAATAAGCAAACCGTTCACTTATTTCTTGCCCATTATTATAGTAAGCACAGAAGTTTAAATCTCCACCTATGCGGTCTTCTTCTTGGTCGATAAAATAATCAAGTAGGATATGAAGCCCCTGAACCCAAGGAAAGTAGCTGGTTTTAACTTTTGTAGCTAATTCCTCGGAGCAATCTGGATCGCTTGCATAAGCCACAAGGCAAAAAATTCCTAATGTTGAGCCAGTAGAAGCTGAAAATTCATACCACTTCATTTGAGGAATTTGGTTACGATGTCTTTCAAACCATGCTTCTAAGCGAGGAACCCGCTCGTTAACTTGAACGTGTTTATGAACTTGTAAATCACAATAATAATTAGCCAGATGATATAAACTAGGGGCAATTACGTGATATGACGGTAGCTCCCTTAATACATTTTGACAAGTTTTTACTAATTCCATCAGATAGCCGCCATCGTCTTGCTCTTGACGAAATTGGTAGTAATTAATGCATTTAGCGCTAGGTGTTAAAGCATCTAAACAAGCTTGATGGAGAGTACGAAAATCTTTCGGATCTAAGGAAGTACTGCGATCGCATAGGTTATCTAAATAATCGCTAATTGTTTGATAAGCAACAATAAAGCAGATTATTTGCTCAATTTGTTGTTTGGCAAGTAATCCATAGATTGAACCACCTTCACAGTGAAAAGCTTTAGTTTTTATACTTAGTAAAGCCTGTTTACGTAGTTCAGGATCAGGAATTCGCTCAGCTTTTTTCTTCCAGAATTTTAAATGTTTATGAACTCGTGGGATAACATCATAATAGATTCTCAGCATCAGCATTGCAGAACTGGATGGAACTTGCAATAACAAAACTTTTGGAAGAAAATCTTTGTTATTTTTATTATGATTATGAGCCTGATTTACGAACATCAGTATTTTTTATCAAAATTAATCATTAACTGTTTTTTACAGTAAACTTTAAAAACTTAAAATTTACCTATCCTTTGAAACAGGTTAGATTAAAATACTATGTATAATTAGACATACTTAATAAGTTATGAATAGTAATTTGTGGGAAAATTGGCTTGCTCAAGGCTAATGATTTCCCTAAAAGTGATAAAAATTGAAAAGAGTAATTGCCTCTATCCACCTAAGTTAGAGGTGTGAGACAGATAAGGACGAGCGGTTATTCTGGTTTTTATTGACATGGTGATTTCATGTTGTTGTAAATATCTCCACTCATGCCATTACTGCTATTGCTATCAGTTATGGGTTTGCGCTGGCAATCTGTTGCCAGTACTCTGCTTCTAGTCGTCATTGTTTGGACGTAGTGTACATGACCTACACCGCAACCAACCAATCGCACACCACAGACCTACAACCGCTATTCATTGTTAACCCAAACTTGCCACTGCCCCAGATAGGAATGGCACTAAGAAAAGATGAAACAAGCGTCAGGGCAGGGGGTAGGGTGTTGGGTGTAGTGTTAAGAAAATTGAATTTTAGTGCATCAAATAGAACAACAACTTTTTCCTTCCCTACACCCTATACCCTATACCCAAAAGCCAGTAATATCAAGGGTTTACGCTTATCTTAGTGCCATTCACCCCAGATAGCCATTCCAGTAAGGCTACCCATCAGCAACACTAATAGCCTCGCCTTCCTTGGAGACTTTTGTTTTGGGTTAGCAAGTCACCAATGACCATGAAAATTGCAAATCCCTCTAAGCGTGGGCGCTTAGAGGGATTTTGGGTATTGATATTTGGTATTGGGTTTTTTGACTGCTAGGTTAAATTATTTGCTTATCTCTTCTGCTGACTTTAATTCTTCAAAAGTAATACTACCGTCTTCATTTGAATTATAATTTACTAGCAATTCCTGGGGAGTACTGATATTTGTTTCTGATGAAATGATTGTACTTAAGCCAGGGCTTAAAAAAAGATCATTAATGGAGATTTTGCCGTCTTGATCGGTATCTAATTTATTAAAAAGAGATTGAAGCTCTTGCTCGGTTGTCATAAGTTTCTATCTGAAGAACCGTTTTCAACTTAATATCTCATTAATCTTTCAAAATTAAATAAACTTGTTTCAAAAGATATAGAAACGGGTATCGCTGGGGCTTAGATCAGGTGTAGGCTGTGATACAGGATATACAGTTGGGACAATAAAAATCAATCGACACGGACGGCGATGCCTGCGACTGGCTAGCCTACGCTTTGTTCGCCTTCATCTTGTAAATGGGCGATCGCACCCTTTATTCCTGCAATTCCAAGAGAACTGTAAATGTTTATATTTGCAAATCAAGGTCAAACTATTGCTTGATCCAGGATAGGATTGGCGAAGGAGATTATCCTAACAGTGCCTGTTAAGTTATCTTCTAATTGTCGGTAATCTGCGGTAATAATTCATTATGCGGATCTTACTGGTCGAAGATGACGAGCTAATTTCTGAAGCTCTGGTAAAAGCTCTCACTGACCAGCACTATGCTATAGATGTTGCTACGGATGGTCAAGCAGGTTGCGAGCTAGTAGAGGCATTTGCTTACGACTTAATTTTGCTAGACGTAATGCTTCCTAAGCTAGACGGCATTAGCCTTTGCCGACGGTGGCGATCGCAAGGGCTGCGATCGCCAATTATTCTGTTGACTTCCCAAGACAGCAGTAGCAAAAAAGTCATGGGGTTGGATGCTGGAGCAGATGACTATGTGATCAAGCCGTTCGATCTGCAAGAGATGCTAGCGCGAATCCGGGCTTTACTGCGGCGGGGAAATTTGACCTCTTCTCCCTTACTAGAGTGGGGAAACCTGCGTCTTGACCCCAGTAATTTTGCAGTCACATATGACCAGCAACCGTTACGTTTGACACCAAAAGAGTATAGTCTACTAGAACTTTTCCTCCGCAATCGCCAGCGCATATTTAGCTGTAGTGCAATATTAGATCGTATTTGGTCGTTTGAAGAACTGCCAGGAGAGGAAACAGTTAGATCCCATCTGAAGGGGTTACGGCAAAAACTGAAGGCAGCAGGAGTTCCCGAAGATCCAATCGAGACAGTATATGGCATTGGTTATCACCTGAAACCATCACAAGAACAGGCACGCAAAGAGCAAGTAGTGCCTAATCGCCTCTCGCCTGCTCAAAAGCAGCAAACTTTGTTAGAGATTGCTAAAGTCTGGGAGCGAACCAAAGAAAAGTTGAGTCATCGCATAGCCACAATCGAACAAGCAACGACGGCGCTACGACAAAATCAGCTCAACGATGAATTGCAATTTGCCGCAGAACGGGAAGCTCACAAGCTAGCAGGTTCGCTAGGGATGTATGGCTTTGTCCAAGGTTCACGGCTAGCTCAAGAAATAGAACATTTTTTTCAATCAAAAGAGCTGGTAGATCCAAACCAAACGCTGCATTTATCTGAATTAATTGTGGCATTGCGTCAGGAGTTGCAACAAACAACCGCAGGACAGACACTTCAGGTATCGTCACCAGACAAACGACCTTGGCTATTGCTCGTCGAGCGGGATAGGTCCTTGGCTAAGGCGTTGGTCGTCGAGGCTGCTACTTGGAAAATCCGGGCAGAAATAGCTACAACTCCGACTCTAGCCAGAGAGCGAATATCTAGCGATCGCCCCGATATAGTACTGCTGGATCTCTGTGCTAATACCCCACAGGAAAATCTAACGCTGCTGGCAGAATTGAATGCCTGCACACCTCCAGTCCCAGTGCTGGTGCTTGTAGATCGCGATCGTGCAATTGACCGAGTAAAAGTAGCGCGTTTAGGCGGACGCGGATTTTTACCTAAGCCTGTGACTCCATCTCAGGTGCTAGAAGCAGTTACGGCTTTGTTGCAGCGCGATCGCAAGAGTGCAACTATCATGGTGGTGGACGATGATTCCCAAGTGCTGACCGCACTCCACAGCTTACTAGATCCTTGGGGATTCAAGCTCTCTACTCTCGATTGCCCCTTGCAGTTTTGGGATAACCTGGAAACTGTAGCACCAGATTTGCTAATTTTGGATGTAGGAATGCCCCAGATAAGTGGAATCGACTTGTGCCAGTCCGTCCGTGCTGATATGCGTTGGAGTGGTTTGCCGATCCTATTTCTCACCGCCCATACAGATGCAGATACAATGCAGCAGGTGTTTGCAGCAGGTGGCGATGATTATGTGAGTAAGCCGATTGTAGGGCCGGAACTGGTTACCCGTATCCTCAATCGCTTAGAGCGATCGCGCTTGCTGCGAAATTTGGTGGAAACCGATGCCTTAACTGGAGTTGCTAATTACCGCAAGTCAAGCCAAGAACTAACTCAGTTGCTTGACCTCTGCGATCGCCACCAACAGCCACTTTGCTTTGCTGTTTTAAACTTAGATAACTTCAAGCAGGTCAACGAGTGGTATGGTCATGCCAGTGGCGATGCAGTGCTAACTCGCCTGGGAGAACTGCTGCGACGACACTTTCAAAGTGATGACGTTGTAGGTCGCTGGGGAGGAGCAGAGTTTATTGTGGGGATGTATGGTATAACTCGCTCTGATGGAGTTAAGCGGCTAGCTGAAGTCCTAAAGGCTCTACACCAGCAGAAGTTTACAGCTTTTGACGGCACTCAGTTTCAAGTAACCTTGAGTGCTGCTGCGATCCAATATCCCCAAGATGGTATTAACCTGGCAGCGCTATATAAAGCGGCGTTGCGTCAAGCTCAAGCAGTTGGAAGCGATCGCGGGAATAGCCCCAACGCTTAACTGAATAATAGCAAAAGCGCTGATGGGGCAATCGCAAGGTTTAGGGAAGGGAGGTATAAATTTATGCGAACTAGCGAACAAATTAAGGCAGAAATCGAGGAGAAATTCGGTTTTGTCCCACCCTTCTTTAGCCCAGCAGAACAGAACCCGCACGTATTAGAAAACCTATGGCAACAGACACTTTCTGCCTATGTCAACAATCCGCTGTCACCGCTATTTAAAGAAAAGCTAGCTGCGTACCTTTCGCGCTACTGTGCCATTCCCTACTGCATGATTTGTCATAGCTGTTCCCTACGTCCGCTAGGGGTGAGGGCACTGGAAGTGTTAAACCTGCTTGAAGCACCTCCCCCAGCCCAAACGGATATGAATGCTCATTTGGAGGTACTCGCGGCCCATTCTGAGCATCTGGCAGTTTTGTCTAATTGGAATTCAACCATTGAAGAAAGCCTGCTCATCTGTGCAGTTTTTATCTCCTTGGAAGGAGGGCTAGCCGATCACTATCGCACCCAGTTGCGCCACCTACTAGGTACAGTCAATTACCAGCACTTAGTATCCTTCATTGCTTATGTAAAGACATGTCATGCTTGGATGGAAGCTCACCCCGAAGTCGCTTATGCAGCAGACAAGCGAGCTATTGAGCATTTTAGTTTTTTGCTTGGGGACGAGCCAGAGTTGGCTGACTTTTTCCACCACTACTGGGAGAGAGTCAAGCAAGAACGCCAGAGTTGGGCAGAACAGCGAGCAGCGATCGCCGAGCGCCAACGGCATGAAGCAGCACTGCGTCAAAGCGAGGAACGCCTAAGTTTAGCCTTGGAAGCTGCCCAGATGGGTAGCTGGGACTGGGACATTCTGAACAACAAAGTGTCTCACTCTGTTGCCACGGAAGCACACTTCGGTCTTACCCCAGGCTCTTTTGGTGGCAGTTATGAAAGCTTCCTGGCCAGCGTTCATCCCGACGATCACCAATGGCTTCATCAAGCAGTGACGCAAGCTGTAGAAGCAGGAGCAGACTACGAAATTGAATTCCGCGTTATCTGGCCCGACAGTTCTATTCACTGGGTGGCGAGCAAAGGTCAAGTCTACTACGACAAGACTGGCAAAGCAGTGCGGATGACTGGGGTAACGATGGACATTACCGAGCGCAAGCAAGCAGAAGTAGCGTTACAAAAAAGCGAAGAGCGCTTCCGCTTTTTAGCCGAATCGATTCCCCAGCAAGTATGGATTGCCCAGCCAAATGGTGAACTCAGCTATGTTAACCAGCGCGTCCTTGACTACTTCGCGTCTACCCGTGAGCTAATTCTCGGTTGGGGATGGCAGGAAAAGATCCATCCAGAGGATTTACCGCAGTGTCTCGAACGCTGGCAGCATTCCCTGGCAACGGGCAAGCCTTACGAAATTGAATTTCGCTTGCAGCAGTCAGCTGATGGAACTTATCGTTGGCACTTAGGACGCGCTTTACCTCTGCGCGATCACGAAGATGCGATCGTTAATTGGTTCGGGACGAATACAGATATTGACGATTTCAAGCGCGTAGAGGAGGAACGCAAGCAACTGTATGCCTATGAACAGGCAGCACGTGCCGAAGCAGAGACAGCTCGCAACCAAGTCGCAAAAATTCTGGAAAGTATCACAGATGCCTTTTATGCTGTAGACAACCAGTGGCGTTTTACCTACTTGAATCAGCAAGCAGAACATCTGTTGCAGCGATCGCGTGCTGAATTACTAGGTAAAAATTTGTGGAATGAGTTGCCAGAAGCAGTAGCTTCCAAATTCTATAGAGAATATCACAAAGCGGTATCGAAGCAGATTAGTGTCGAATTTGAAGAATTTTATCCGCCACTTAACACTTGGTTTGCAGTGCACGCCTATCCTAATCAAGAAGGGCTATCAGTTTTTTTCCAAGACATTACTGAACGCAAGCAGGTGGAGGAAGCGCTACGGCAGAGCGAGGAGAAATTCCGCAATCTCGTTGAACAAACCAGCGACTGGGTGTGGGAAATCGATGCCAATGGTATCTTCACCTACGTCAGTCCAAAAGCGTCAGAAATTCTAGGCTACAAAATCGCAGAGATTCTCGGTAAGAGTACTTTTGACTTAATGACGGTGAATGAAGCCAAACGATTTGCTCAAGTGGTTAGTTACTTTATCTCTACACAACAGCCTTTCACCCGGCTGGAAAAAACGCTAACGCACAAAGATGGTCATTTAGTTGTGCTGGAAACCAGTGGCTCTCCTGTATTCGATCACCAAGGTGTTTTTCAAGGTTATCGTGGTATTGCTCGTGACATCACCGAGCGCCGAGAAATCGAACGGTTGAAGGATGAATTCGTCTCCGTAGTTAGCCACGAGTTACGCACGCCCCTAACTTCGATTCGCGGTGCTTTAGGTCTACTAGCGAATGGCGTACTACGCGCCCAACCTGAAAAGGGCCAACGGATGTTGGACATTGCAGTCAATAATACAGACCGACTGGTGCGCCTGATCAACGACATTCTTGATATCGAACGCATTGAGTCAGGCAAAGTCACCATGACGCGGCAAGCCTGCGATGCGGCTAACTTGATGATCCAGTCAGCAGATACCATGCGGGATATGGCTGAAAAGGCAGGAGTTACTTTATCTGTTTCTCCTGTATCAACTCGATTATGGGCTGACCCAGACCGGATAATTCAGGTTTTAACGAATTTGCTCAGTAACGCAATTAAGTTCTCCCCCCAAGGTTCTACTGTTTGGCTGACTGCTGAACTTTTCAGGAGTCAGCAGGCAAAGCAAAACTCCTCACTTGAACTCTTGTTCCAAGTAAAAGATCGGGGCAGGGGTATCCCAGCTGATAAATTGGAAACAATTTTTGGACGCTTTCAGCAGGTCGATGCTTCGGATTCGCGGAAAAAAGGCGGGACTGGGTTAGGGTTAGCTATTTGCCGTAGCATCTTACAGCATCAGGGTGGGGAAATTTGGGCTGAAAGCACCCTTGGGGAGGGTAGTACTTTCTACTTTACGCTGCCAGTACTGCCATCGGAATCAGCAGTAGCGATTGCCGATTCTAACAATCCCTTAGTGCTAGTGTGCGATGACGATCCCTCAATTCGAGATGTCATGCAAGCTATGCTAGAAAAGCAGGGCTATCGGTCAGTAGCAGTAGCTTCGGGTCAGGCAGCGATAGAGCAGGCAGCCGCGCAGCTGCCTGATGCAATTCTCCTTAACCTCATGATGCCTGGTATGCATGGGTGGGAAACTTTAGCAATTCTCAAACAGCAACCGAGCACTCAAAAAATTCCGATAATTATCCTTAGCGGTTTATTGCCGGATGCTAGAGAAGTGCCGCATCCAGGAATAAGTGACTGGATTGTTAAGCCTCCAGAGCAGCAGCAGCTATTCAAAGCCCTAGAGCGGGCTTTGAATGGATCGGATCGGCATACTAGAGTTTTAGTTGTGGAGGACGATTTAGATTTAGCACAAGTGCTGCTCGCCATGTTTGAGCGTTATGGCATCGAAACCTATTACGCTCAGACAGGACGGGAAGCCATCCAGATGAGCCAGCGCGTTATCCCCGATCTGTTGGTGCTTGACCTAGTACTGCCGGAATGTAATGGTTTTACTGTAGTGGACTGGCTCCGACAACACAATCGTTTGTGTCAAGTGCCATTGGTTGTGTATACTGCCAAAGACCTAGACGACTGCGAACGAGAACGTTTAAAGCTAGGACAGACCTTGTTTCTGACTAAAGGTCGGATTACACCGGAGGAATTTGAACGCCGAGTAATTAAATTGCTCAACTGGGTTATTCGCGGCAGAAAGGAAGACAGTAACCATGACAGCCAGACGGATTTTGATCGTTGATGATGAAGAAGATATCCGGGAAGTTGCCCAACTTACTCTCGAAGCGGTAGGCGGTTGGGAAGTATTAACTGCTGCCTCAGGAGGTGAGGCGTTAGCTAAAGCCGCATCTGAACAGCTAGATGCCATTCTCCTAGACATCATGATGCCCGATCTAGACGGTATCGCTACTTTTCAAAAGCTACAGGCTAATCCCGTCACTCAGCATGTTCCAGTGATTTTGCTGACAGCAAAAGTGCAGGCTGCCGATCGGCACCGATTTGCTGAATTAGGTTTAACAACAATGATTATCAAACCCTTCGATCCAATGACTTTACCTGACCTGGTAGCAGATGCCTTAGGCTGGAACGACTAATCGCTCTTCACAATTTCTCCAGTTTTCAGCTTTAATCTTAAAACTAATACCAATTCAAATAAAGTTTGCGACACATCAATTATTCGTAAGGGCACAACACTGTGTGCTCCAATCCATCTGTCGCATTCTTTTGTGACAATACAACAGCTAATTCTGGGGCTGTTCTTTTTACTAGCGATCGCCACACTCAAAGGAGTTGCAACATCATGATTACACGTCTACAGTGGATTCCCCTCATCTCGAGTGTTGTTATAGGAGTCTGCTTGATTAACCTAGCTTATTGGTGGGCTACTGTAGTCAATTAGTAGGACTTGTCTGATTAACCCTGTTGTGTCACTCTAGGTAGAAGAAAAATAGAATTCAGGGTGAGCCAGGAATAAAAAAATTGGGGAAGTGAGCCTATAAACAATCGATTGAAGTTTAGTAAATCCTAAAGATAATTGAGGAATGGAGAAGACTGTAAGCCAGGGCTAAATTAAATTAAAAAGGATAAAAGGTTGTACTATTAAACGAAGATTGTTCAGAATGTTCTTCCAGCCCTTAGCGTTATCCCACCTCTGATGAAAAGCAAGTTTTGATTGAGGTGCTGGTGGATATGGGTGCAGAGATTCTGAATGAAAACTAACCATGAGGTAGGCACTACAAACAATTTCCCACCATCGTTCAATATCTTGATAGCGAGTGAAATGATAGTCAGCCCAACCCAATTCATTTTTACTTTGCTTTAAGCCATATTCAACCCAAGTCCTTAATCCATAAAAATTACCCACTTCCCTCGGTGTAATGTCTAGGTATTTACTCATGACATACCAAGTAGAATTCCCAGGTAATTTTTCAGTATCTGTGGTAATCTGCCAATACCTATGTTCGCTACGTTTGCCGTGAACTATTTCTCTAATAAACCGATTTTCACTGCTTAGGTCAGAGAAGACTCGTTTGAATCTCTGCCACTTTAAATATTGAGTGTACTGACCCTTAAGCAAGTCTACAGAGTGGTTTGAGCGAATCGCTACTAGATAATTTAAACCTAACTCATCTAATACAGATACAAAATTTGTACCACTCTCACCATATAAGCTATCAGCCAGTACCAAGTTGAATTTAAAACCCATTAACTGTAGCTTTCGTATTAGCATTGCCCCGATTTGAGGCTTGGTAAAATACTTATCTCCTGGCTTTAATTTCTCACGAGGCTTATAAATTTTAAATAGTAATGGGAATGTCATTCCCCAAAATACACCATAGGCTGTGACTGCCACAACTCCGTTCTCTATTTTTCCTAAGTTTCCTATGTACTGCCGTTTCACATAGTCTATGGTATTACCTTTCTTTTTATCTCCTGTCTCATCAATAATTAAAATGATTGGTCTACCTTTTAACACCTCTAAAATCAGTGACAAGCGCAAAGCTCTTAACTGTTCTACTGACTATGATGGTGTTGTTAAGAAATGATGTAGTCCCTGATAGTTATTTAATCCGACAACTTTTGCTATTTCTGGTAAACTTTTACGTTTTAATTCCGAAATACATCCTATATGTAGATACTTAAATGCCTCAAAATTTCTAACATCTGAAAACAGCTTTTTATACCACAGACAATATTCATCCACAAATTTAACCGTTTGTTTGGGTGGACGAGGCTCTACCATGCTCTATGTCTTCGTTCTAGCCTTTCTATATCCTTATACTACCGCGATAGTGACACAACAGGGTTAAAGATTTCTATTGGTTTAAATTCAGGAGTTCTGTGGAGGTCGGCAGGGGAGCAGGGGAGCAGAGGAGAGTTCAATGTGCCTTGTTCTTTCCTCTCCGCCCCTCTGCATTTCAAACTTGTGAGAAATGCGGGCTAAACCAAGATCGCTTGCAACTCCTGCTCCAACACCTGAAACAAAGTTTGCGATCGCTGCCATATACATTTTTTGAAAAAGTCTCCTCATTCTTCACAGTTTCTCCATTTTTAGGTTTTAACTTCAATATAGAACCTATAAGAGATGACTTGAACTGAAGTTTATTAGCTCAGTAGTAGTTATTGCTATATTTCTGAACCAAGCGAAAATTAGAGACTTTTCTCCAGAATAGAGTTACCGCAATGATTGCAATCATTGCCATTATTTCTGCCTAGAGCAAGTTTCAAGACAGAGCTTAAGAGGAAACTTTTTATAGCTAAAGGGATGCAAAATTGTGCAAGATATCAATGAACTAGAAACTTTCAATATCCAAATTGAGCTAATGGTTGACACCCTAAAGCTCCAGAACAAAGCAATCCTAAAATCCGTAGAGGAATTACTAACTACTCTGGTTGGTTTTGAATATACCAGTGATATCTTGATGGCAGCAGTATTGCAATTATCTGAAACAGATGCTGATACTTGTCGTTGGACTTTACGTACTCTTCACGATATACAACATTTAGATGTCATAGAAGAACTCACTAAATTTGCAGTTAAAAAATTAATCCATCAAGGTTTGATTCTTGGTCGAGACTTTAGCATTACTGCCAACAGCAGAATCATCCTCAATAGAAATGCTATGGATACCTTGGTGGCAGGTACTTCAACAGCAGACTATCTTTTACTTGAAGAAATTTCGCAAGTTGTTGAATCACATTTTTTTAAAGACAAGCAAAACTCAACTATAACCAGTCCTAAAATCAATTATTAAAGATGTTGGACAAATGAAAAAATTAACTTTTCTCAATCATAAATTTGATTTACTGCACCCAGTACGCCAATGGCTTGAATCTATAGAAATTGATAATCCTAAGCTGGCACAATTTCTGTGCAAAATGATTCCCGCTCATTGTCCTTTTGAGCGGAAAATCAAATTTTTCAATCGCACCATCCTTCTCATTCCACCAATGTGCAAGCTCAATCCTTTCTACGACCAAATAGTTAGCCTTCGCTTCAAGTGCCTTTTATATCTAGCTGATGAGTGTAATGAAGACATAACAATTTATTGCTAATAAATCGATTTCAATTGCCATTTATGCTGATCAGTTTAAATCTGTTTTCAGTAATCCATATAAATAATCATCAATATGTTGAGTGAGTGGTGGGAGCAATCGCATTCGTAGCTGTCTAATGAATTGTCGTTTCTATCTCTTAGCAGAATGGCACTAAGACTCATGTGAAACCTCGCCAGGGTAGGGTGTTGGAGGTAGGTGTAGGGTGTAATGTTTCAGACAATTTCAATGCCAGTACGTCAAGGAGTTCAACATCTTCTTAATTCCCCACACCTGAACCTGCAACCCCGCACCCAAAAGCTAGAAATAGCAGGGATTTACGCTTTTCTTAGTGCCATTCCCACAGAATACGTAGTGTTGTGACTGGAACATTACCTATATCCGGTCGCATCAGGAGGTTTACCCGCCTCCTGGACTTCATGAATGTAGCGCCACGCATCGGGTTGAGAGCTATCAAGGTCGGTAAAGCCATAAACCTGTGCTAGTTGCCCACTGGAAAGCGATTGGCCATTCCAGCGCACTACTTGTGGATCGCCAGCTAGATAAGCAACTGCACGCCCGACATAGTAGGGCGTTTCAGAAATGATGAAGTGTGGTTCTTTTGCTGTTGCGTCCTGCCAGTTGGCTTCACTCACTCCAAAATGATCGAGCATAAGTTCCGAGCGCAACCAGCCCGGAGTTAGCGCTACGGCAGTACATTGATACGGTTTAAGTTCTTGCGCCAATCCCCATGCCATGCGAATTACCGAGGTTTTAGCAAGGTCATAGAACAGCGACAGCCGATAGTTTTTGCTGTTATATTCGGCAGTCCCATCGGTAATTTCGACTACCAATCCACCGGGTTTCTGGATCAACAAGGGTAATGCGAAGTGGCTAGCGATCAAATGGGTGTCGATCGCTAGTCTTAGCATCCGTAATCCTCGCTCCAAAGAAAGCTCCCACACAGGCTTGTTGAACTCCGCCAGATATTCTGCACCAATATCGTTGACCAGAACATCCAGACGACCCTGCTCCTGCTCAACACGAGCAACAAGCGCCTGTACTTGTTTTGGGTCTAAATGATCGACTACAACCGCGATTCCTTTCCCACCTGCCTGGTTTACCAATTCCGCCGTTTCTTGGATCGTTTCAGGGCGGTTGTATTCCGAACGCACAGTAAGAGTGGTGCGTCCGGTGACATAAACGGTTGCCCCTGCTGCACCAAGTTCCACAGCAATGCCACGACCTGCACCGCGTGTTGCCCCAACTACAAGCGCAATTTTATTCTTCAATAGTTGCATAATTGACCTCCTTAGCGAGGTAGCTTAAAGAAATCGATGACTCCAAACCATCTTTATGCAGCATAAGCTGAACTTCCTGACATCCTTTGTCATATTTAGGCAGTAAAGTAAAAAGTAGTTTCGATTGGTTTTGGGATAGTTATGCGTGCCGATCGCCTCCTCTCGATCCTGATGTTGTTGCAGGTTTATCGTCAGCTAACAGCGCGAGATTTAGCAGAACGATTGGAGGTATCTGAGCGCACCATCCATCGTGACATGGATGCCCTCAGTAGTGCCGGAGTTCCGGTGATGGCAGAACGCGGTAAAGGAGGTGGTTGGAGTTTACTCGACAGCTATCAAACTACGCTGACAGGACTTAACTTGGCAGAGATTCAGGCGTTATTTTTGCCTAAGCCCGCACACCTGCTAGCCGATCTAGGCTGGAGTCAAGCATTTGAAGCGGCTCTGCTCAAACTTCTGGCAGCAATGCCTGCCGCAAATCGTCAGCAAGCAGAAATGGTTAGCCAGCGCATTCATGTCGATCCAACAGGCTGGCATCGGTGGGACGAGGAAATGTCGGCGTTTGCGACTCTGCAAACAGCGATTTGGCAAGAGCGGCAAGTAAACCTCAGCTATGAGCGCGGTAATGGCAAACTGGTCAAACGATTAGTCAACCCACTGGGATTGGTCGCCAAAGGCAGTGTCTGGTATTTCGTTGCCTCGGTAGAATCAGAGGTGCGCTCCTACCGGATTTCACGAGTGCGGGATGCTATGCTTACGGATTACCCTTGTGTTCGTCCGGTTGAATTCAACTTAGCTGACTATTGGCAACAATCGATGGTTGAGTTCAAAGCTAATCTGCCTTACTATGGCGTGACGGTACGTGTTGCTCCAGAGGGTATGCCTCAGTTACGCTATGCCGGATACTTTGCCCGAATAGAACAGATTGACTCGCCCGATGTCGATGGCTGGACTCGCGTCTGGCTGAGGTTTGATATAGAAGAAGCGGCTTGTGCTTATGTGCTGGGGTTTGGCGCAAAGATGCAGGTAATTGAGCCATTAGAATTACGCGATCGCATTTTGCAAGCAGCAAAAGAGGCGATATCGCTCTATATCAAACATTAATTTTTTAATCTCAACCCCAGGTATCAGATCCGTCAACACTGATTGCCGCTTGAAAGACCTGTTTCTCAGTAACGTCGAGCCTCAAATACGATAAGGATGAAGAGGAGTACGAAGATTATCAGGAAGAGGAAGAGGAATAAACTAGTTTAGAGCAAAGCTCACCATATCCAGCTTTCAGTGGCTTTGCCATTCGCTACACTATTAAACTTGGCTTGTGCGTAGAGATTCATCAAGGATTAGAACTAGCAGACAGCTATTGTTTTAATCCTCATAAATGGATGCTAACTAATTTTGATTGTACCTGTTTTTATGTCAAAGATCGAGCTCAACTAATTCATGCACTATCTATCATGCCTGAATTTCTCAAAAATCAAGCTAGCACGTCTGGTAAAGTTATTGACTATCGAGATTGGCAGATTTCTTTAGGACGTAGATTTAGAAGTCTCAAACTGTGGTTTGTAATTCGGCACTATGGTCTAGAAGGCTTACAGTATTATATTCGTAAGCATATTGCTTTAGCACAAGAATTTGCAGAATGTGTAAAATCTCATCCTCGTTTTGAGCTAGTTGTGAATCCCCCATTAAATTTGGTATGTTTTCGCCATAAATTGGGTGATGCAATTAACGAAAAAATCATTAACACTATCAACTCTTCAGGTAAAATCTATCTCACTTCCACCAAGCTAGAGCAAAAATTAACTTTAAGAATGTCAATTGGACAAGCAACCACAGATAAAATACACGTAAAACAGGCTTGGCAATTAATTTGTCAAACTGCTGAAGAGATAGAAAATAATTAACTCAATAGGGCGCGTCTATTACCAATTAAGCAAACTTATCCGAGTAATATTAATTCTATGCAGCTTCACATAGAATTGGTATCAGCCCTCTTTTGTTACTACGGGGAAAGTATAATCAGAAAAAGAACTAAAAACAGTAAGTAACTCTGATGGTTACGCCGCGTAGACAAACAGTAAGCACAGTGGCATTCATAGATAACTACTGCCAGGTTCCCAAAATGAGATACCGGATGAAATGGGAACCAATGGTTCCCAAAACGAGATATCGGATGAAATGGGAACCAATGGTTCCCAAATTTTGCCTACAACCGAACGCCAAGTTCGACCACTGACTAAGCTAGAACCATCGCAACAGCAAGAAGTATGGCGGCAAGCGGTGGAGAAGGCAGGGGGAAAAGTGCCGCCAGCCAGAATTGTCAAAGATGTGGTGCAGCGCATCATGGAAAGGACGAAAGTACCAAACACATACCAAATTGGCGAAATTTGCCAAATCATTACCAAAAACAACCCCGAACTCAGGGGCAAGGGTGGCTGCTGGGGTATCGTAAGCCAAGTGTAATGATTTTAGCTGCACTGTCAAAACCTGGGATGGCGAGTATGCCGTTGGTTTGCAGCACCTTAAATCTTACAATTACCTGCCTGCCGAGTGTGAGCAGATGCAGGTGATTTGCGATCGCATCAATCGGGTGTATTCGCGTGTTTATAATCACGGTTAGCGGCAGCAGCGTAACCTGATTGCATGGCTTGTTGATAGTCTTCACTGCGAGTACTCGCCAGTGTTGGTCGGGTTAATGAAAACGTCATAGGAGCAACGCTGCCACAGATCACAAGCATTGTTAAACCTGTTACCCAAATAATAGGACTGTGGAATCGGATCATCGCCATTCTCCTTGTAAGGTAAAGGCAGCCCAATAATAGGGAGAGTTCCATTTGGGATCATTTAGGAGTTGTAGTTGGGCATTTCTCAAGGCCGCTGCAGGAGGTAAGCCTTTTTTGAGCATGGCTTGATAGATCTGCGCCATCAGTTCTGCGGTGGATTTGTCACTCACGCTCCAGAGGCTGGCTAAAACTCTAGGGGAACCTGCGTACATAAAGCCACGTGTTAGTCCAACGAGTCCTTCTCCGCGCATATTTTGACCAAGCCCGGTTTGGCAGGCACTTAAGACCACTAATTCAGCGGGCAAATTGAGGTTGAAAATATCGTTCAGCCTCAAGAAGCCGCTCTGGGGGCGACCTTGGGGATCGACCAGGGATAGGACAACAGCAGACAGTTCTGGTCGAGTAGTATTGAGGATGCCGTGAGTTGCGAAATGGACTATCCGATATTGGGATAGGTTGGAGTTCAGGACGTTGTTCTTATTAGCTTCAAAGTCTAATGCTTGGGTTCGCATATTAGCAGGTAAGAGTTCCAGGATGTCTTTAGCTTCAGTACGGGTTCCTGGTAAACGTTCTAAGTTGATGCCAGCCTCTTGAGAAGCATCTCGCAAGTTTTGTATAGAAAATAACTCAGTGCTTATACTGCCTTTAGTAGAGTTATTTGGAGCTGGTGTGCGAGGTTTCTTTTGAGCAACACGTGTATCGGTTGGGCTAAAGACCGGATCTGCAAAGACGGCAACAGCCTTCGGTGCAGGCTTACGCCCGTTTAATTCCTGGCGTAGGGTTGCTAAGGTAGAAGCTGAGGGAAGGTTAATAATTTCATGTTCGGACAAAAGAACTGAGAACCCGTTGATGCAGGTAATGCTGCGAAAGGTAGATACTGCAATGCTCCGCTGCTGACAACCAGAAGCCGTTTTTGACCGAGTTGCTTGGTAACGGGGCCAAGTAACATCTGGCTTAAGGGTGTTCCAACCTTAGAAATTTCTGACGGTCGTGCATTGTGGTTTTTCACCAGGTTTATGAATTTTTGTGTGGCAGCTTCGATCTCAGATTCTTTCGGTAATTCATAGCTAGTTATTCTCGGATTTACTAACAGCCCAAAGATAGCTGTGCTTTGTACCTAAAAAATATTCCAGCAGTACGGTGTTATCATCTAGAACCTGCTGTTGAAGTTCAGTTAGTGTGAGTGGTTTAGGTTGGGCCAGGGCTGCATAGCGTGGGCTCTTAGAACGGATTTGGGTTTCGATATTTCGATATTGAGAGAATAGGGTGTCGTATTCTTTCTCAAAGCTAGCTTTTTGGGCTTCGGTTGGGGTTTTACTGTAAAGTTCGATACGGCTTTTCTCTAGGGCATTGAGTTTAAATTGTAGGTTTTCTTCTTGTTCGAGTAACTTGGGGTCTACACCTTGGCGAATCTCAGTTAGAGATTCATTTAAGAGGTCAAGCAGGCTGCGGGCACGAGCGCGTTCACTGGCTTGTAAGGCTAAGGCGTTGAAGCCTTGGGAAGGTTGTTGCTTGTGCAGTTGCATCAACAGATCGATGTAAAACTCGTAGTATTCCTGGACAGAAGCAAAATAAGATGAACGTAATTGCGGGTCAACCACCTTGCTGCAAAAATCTTCAACAACATTCAGCGCAGCCTCGATCTTTGCTCTAGCTGCTTTAAAATTACCACGCTTCTGTTCCGTCACAGCCATGAGATAATTTGTTTCTGCTTCTCTGAAGTGATCGCCATATTTTTTTGCTAATGTTAAGGCTGAATTATAATTAGAAATTGCTTTAGAATACTGCTTTACAGCATCATAAGATTGGCCCAAACCTCTCATAATAGGAACTTCTGTTACCAAATTGAAATCTTTAACTTTGTCGCGAATACGATTAAACGTTTCTATTTCGTTAGCAGCCTCTCGCAGGCGGGCTGTTCTCTGCCTAGAGAGTTTCTCCGATAGCTCATTGAATTTATTTGAGCCAAATGGAATGTGGCTCTGTAACCAACCAGGTAAAAGAGCAAAACTATCTTCTCCAGCTAAGAGAGTATTAGTTCCAATTTGTAACGTATCTATACTAGATATTGCTTTATCTTCAATTGAAGGAAACCGTGCTTTTTGAATTAACGGTAATGCCTGTTCAAAAGCATCAATAGCCTTTTGATAAAGTTTTTGTTTCATATATATAAAACCAATAAGATTATAAGCTATAGCTTCTCCCTTTGGTAAGTTATAAAGTACAGCTAAATTCCTCAATGTAGTAACTTTTCCTGTGTTATCTGCAACTTGTTGTTGCAAACTTAACGCTTGATTTAGGGAGTCAAGGGCTTTTTGACGATCTCCCTTCCTAATATATGTACCTGCAATTCTGTTGATAATAGTTGCAACAACACGAGGGTCTTTTTCGTAAGCAAGCTGAATTTTCAAGGCTTGTAGAGAATAGTTGAGCGCCTGTTGACCATCTCCTAAGTTTAGGTAAGTCAGGTAAATATCATTAAGAATAAAAAATTCAAGATTTCCATAAAAATATTTAGCGAATGGAGCCGTGGGAAAACTTTCCTCCTGCTCTATTTTACTTGATAGGAGTTTAGAATTAGTCCTAAGTAGTATTAAGGCTTGATTGTGATTTTTTAATGCTTCCTGATGGTTTTGGTTAGATTTGTACTAATTACCTATTTGTCGAATAGTTTCAACTTGTCCTATAATATCTTTCTGTTTTTTCTGGAGTTCTATAATTCGATTGTAAGTTGCTAAAACACTCTGAGGTAATTTTAATTTCACTTGAATATCAGCAATTTTATGAAGGGTATTTACGACAGAAGACTGGTAATTCTTCCCTGCTTTTTGATATATACTCGCTGCATGATTGTAAGCTTCAATAGCTTTGTGAAAGTTTTTTTGTTTAAGATTATCTTCTGCAATTACCTCATGAATTCTTGCAATACCGTAGTACAAGCTATTAATTAACTCGTGGTCTTTGTTTTGGATATCTATTTCTAATGCTTGGTTGTAGGCTTGAATAGCCTTTTGAGGCTGTTTGAGGTTTCTATAAATTTCTGCTATATCTCTGAGATTAAATACAGCCAATTTTGCTGCGTCTTCGGGAGTATATAGCTCCAACGAAGTTTTTTTTCCGAATTTACTGGGTTTTACTAGCTTATATGCTTTAACTGCTTGATAATAAAATTCAATTGCTTTTTGAGGTTCTCTCAAATCTTAATTATAAAATCTAGCGATTTCTGTTAAAGTGTCACCTTCTTGGAAGTGAGCGCCTGTTTTTTGGTAGATTTGTAGGGCTAGAAAATAAGCGTTTAAAGCTTTTTGGGGTTGTTTCAGTTTTGAGTAACTTCTTCCCATCGAAGACAGTATTGTTGCTTCAAAATCTTGATCTTGAGTTTTCTGCACAATTGTCAGTGCCTTTTGATAGAACTCAAGAGCTTTTTGGGGTTGTTCCAGTTCTGAATTCAATTGAAGGTCGTAAGCCATACCTATAGAATGGAGTGTAATTGCCTCCCATTGACGATCGCCAAGTTTTCGATAAATTATTAGTGCTTCTTCATACTTGGCAATGGCTTGTTGCTGACTTGCGGATGTTCCCTGGGCAGATAATTCCATTGCTTCTTGGGATAATTCTAGAGCTTTTTTGTAAGCTTCCTGTTTCGCTGAATCTATAGGTTTTTGAGGAGTGATTTGAGACTTTTGCTCTAATTCTGTTTTGGGTATTTCAGCATTGGTTGCTAAAGGAGCTACACATATTACTAGGCTTGCTAAAACAACAATCCTAATGCTTTGAATAAAGCGAGATGAAAGTAACCTTCTCTCAAAACCTAAAATTTTTTGATTTTTCTTGTACTGTAATATTGTCATAAATAAATCCTCTTACCATTAGCTTTTTGCATAAAGTTTCTTTTAGGATTGTGATTTTCCTTAACTACAACCATACTACTACTGGTTACAATTAAAGCTAAAGTTGAGGGAACCAGGGGCAACCAACCCCCATAGAGCAACGCTCCCCAACACATTCCTACCAAAATTACAAGTGAAGCACCGATAGATAGCACCAACCAAATGCGCGATCGCACAGAGATAGTCAAAGCTCTTCCAACAGCCGACCATCCCACAATCCATAATCCCTCAGCCCAATCTGGCCAAACCCATAGTAGCGGGCGGCGATCGAGAACAGTACTGAGAATTTGGCTCACCATCTGAGCATGGACAAAAACCCCAGGTAATCGTTGCTGAGGGCGAACTACGCTGCTGTAAGGAGTTAAAAAGTCATCACCTACCGTTTCTGCGGTGAAACCAATCAAGACAATCCTTCCCTCGAACAATTGGGGATCGAATTGCTTATTTAGTAGCTCTAACAACGTAATTTGCGGTGCTATATTTTGGGGAGATTGAGGAACCCGATAATTTAGGAGAATCTGGTATCCTCGCGTATCTGTTGTTCGGTAGCTACCTCTTTGGACAGATAAAGGTTTAAAGATCGTATTCTGAATTTGATATTCCTCCTTTAATGTAAGTCGAGGTTTAATTCCCTGCGCTACTAAATAGTGCAATGCAAGTTGCAGACTAAACGCTGTTGTAGGACAGGACGATTGAATATCTGGTTGTAGAAATAAAAGATGGCGACGTATAATTCCATCATCATCGACGACAACATCGCTAAAACCTAATCGTTCCCCAAACACTCCAGGAGGAGCAGGAACGCCCTTTCGATCTGGTGTTGGTACTGCACACAGACCAATTAATTAAGGATTGAGGAGGTGAGGCAATAGCTTTTGATGTCCGGGTTGAATTGAAAAATCTCGATAAATATCTAAGCCAATAACCTGTAGCTGATACTGCTCCAATATTGATAGCACTTGACTCAAGGTTTGATCTGTGACATAACGTTCTTTGAGCTTCTGGATATCTGATTCTGTAATCGCCACAACCAAAAGTCGAGGGTCCCGGATTTCTCACCACATCTCTCAAAATCTTGTGCAGGGGAGCAGGGGAGCAGGGGAGAGTTATTGTACAAGTTTTTTCCCCTATGCCCCTCGGTCATTGAGCGTAGCCGTTGGCGTGGTCACTGAGCCTAGTCGAAGTGCAGCCTCTCGTAGAGAAGTGCTGCCTCTGTGCACCTCTGACCTCAAGCTTGTGAGAAATGCGGGGGGTCTGGTTGCTCTTGAGGGCGCAGCAGTTGAAGTTGATCAAATGCCTGTAATTCCAGTGGCTGGAGTAGCCCAATGTTGCGGATGCCCAGTACACCCATTGCGATCGCTGCACTGATGAGCAACGCCGAGCGCGCTCGCTGCCACAGCGAAGCCTTTGGTGGCTGAAGCGGTAATTCAGCAGGGTTTTGACAAATCACTGGCAGCCAACTGGCACAGGGAAATCGATCTTCTAAGCCCTGGAGCCGTCGGCGTGCCGTTTGTACCGAGAGATATAAAGACTGACCCGATGTAAATGCTGCTAGAAAGAACTTCAAAAACTCCTGAGCAACCTGATCAGGAACTGGCTCACGCATCACTAAAATTTGAGGAATGTGTAAATCAGCCAGTTCTCTCGCCAATCCTAATCCATCACAGGAGTTAAAAATTGCTAACCGCAAGCCCCGCCGCAGAGCCTGTTCCAGCCCATACTTTAAACGATTGAGCGGAACTTCAGTGTCTTGAATCATCAAGAATCCGCCCGTCTCCTCCGGTTGGCTAGAACTATGCCCCGCAAAGTAAAGGATATCCCACGACTGCTCCCATAGCAGTCTTGTCAACTCTTCTAAAGAGGGTGTGACCAAAAAATGCAGGTCAACTTGCGAGAATTGTTCTAAAACTTTGCGATCTTCATCCACATTGATCCCATTGCTATTACTGCCTAAAACAACCAGGACACGAGTTTCATCTCGAGGCAGTACCAGCGGAGGAGGTTGATAGGAAGCAGCACTGAGCGCGATTTCAGCATTGGTAAAAGTTTCACTAAACAAATCCCACAAGTGCCAAGGTAAACGTTGTAGCAGGAGGTCTTGCGTTTCCACAATCACCAAAATTTCTTCCTGAAAATTGAGGCTTCGCAAAAGACATTCTCGGATTTTGTGCCACTCCCAATTCCCAGATTTTAACCAATCTTTAAAATGCTGTGTAAACGAGTCCGCAAGCTCCGGAATCGAAACATTGGTGGACAGACTAGGAGTGGGAGTGATCCGAAAAGAACCCCCAGACATCTCATGGTATGCATACTCCCACTCCTGAAAGGTTGCCAATACTTGGGGTGATGGGGGTAAATGACCTTCAACCTGAATCACACGTGGGTTCAACCGACGCTGCTCTTGAATCTGCAGCAAGGCTGGGAATCCTCGATCAAAACTACCTTGCATTAGTGTCAGAATAACTTGCTTCCTCATGTTTAAAAAATTACACATATTATTAAGTAGGTCAACCAAAAAAAACGTAAGATAGATAGAGTGCAGAAATTAAGTG